>DKFO01000053.1 GCA_002452835.1 Candidatus Atribacteria bacterium UBA6794
CCCACAAGTTGTTGACACGAACTGAGAAATTTGTTAATTTGACTAAAAAACTGATAAGAATTACAATGATTACAGTTAAAAGAATAATGAATAATAGGAAAGGGAGGTGAACTTTAGTATAAGTTAGAGTATTTAAAATAGGAAAGTATATTAATTTTTTTTAAATTTTTAGGAGGTTTATATTATACACTATGAAGAAAATAATTTTATGTTTAATGATGATTTTTTTATTAACTTTACCGGTATGTGCCGAAAAAAATATTGAAATTACCTATTGGACTCACGAAGATCCTAACCGAACCGAAATTGAAAATCGCTACATTGAGGAATTTGAAGCAGCTAATCCAGGTGTTACTATCAAACGGGTAACCAATCCTTCAAACAGAATGGCTGAGATTGTGCTGACCGCTTTTGCTGCCAATCAGGGACCCGATATGTTTAATTTACAGATTGAAGATGAATATGCCTATATTGTTAATAATCGTCTGGCGCCTATAGATTATAAAGCTGCTGGTTATGATAGTTTGGAAGCAGTTTATGAAGATTATATACCGGGAGTATTGGATCCGGTTACCTACCAGGGGAATTTATATGGATTACCAATGGAATTGACTAACTGGTGTATTTATCTAAATAAGAGGGTCTTTTGGGATGCCGGTCTGGATCCAGATAAAGATTATCCTAAAACGTGGGAGGAGATGGTCGAGGTGTCCGAAAAAATTGTCATCAGAGATGGGGAAATTATTACCCGAAGAGGATTTGATTTCCGGTATCCCTATTATCTGGTAGCGATGGTTCCCATGGTAGAACAATTAGGCGGGAAGTTGATTAGTGATGATGGGAAAGAAGCAATTATTAATGATGAGGCATGGTTAAAGTTTTTGACTTTCATGCAGGAATGGGGTCCGAACGGTAAAAATCTGGGTTCACCAACTTATACCAATGCCAGAAGTTTGTTTAATAAAGATAATAATGATATAGCGATGTGTACTTCCGGTCTTTACCAGCAAGGAAGAATTAGAAGTGATAATCCCGAATTTTATGAAAGCGGAGATTGGTCAGTGATTCCTTTCCCGGTATTTGAGGATGCTGTTCAGGATGTAGCGAGCGCTTATTATGGTCACTATTATGTAGTTAATCAACAAAAACCAAAAGAAAATCAGGCAATGACCTGGAAATTTATCAGCTATATGTTGAGTCATCCTGAAGAATATTTAGTGAAAGTTGGTCTGATACAGCCAAAAGTTAGCCTGATGGAATCAAAAGAATTTAAAGAGATGCCTTATTCGGATGTATTCAGGAAAGATATGGAAAGAGGGCATATTGTTTACTATGGAGAAAATAGTGCTATTATTCAACAGCATATCCGTGAAGCGGTGGAATCGGTGATGCTTGCTGGCAGGACACCTGAAGCTGCATTACAGATATTAAAATTGAAAGTCCAGGAAGTATTGGAAGAAGAATAATAATACCAATTCAGGGGCTAGGTTTCTGGCTAGCCCCTTTTGTCTAATCATACTCATCATAAAGGTTAATTAAATATGAAATTATCTCTACTTAAACCAGGAATTGAACAAAAAAAAGCACGATGGGGATTAATTTTTATTATCCCTTCCATTATTTTTTTCTCTTTATTTAGTTTTTATCCCATCTTTACTGCTTTTTATACCAGTTTTTTCAATAAAAAGTTGCTTTCTTTGAAACCACCTGATTTTATTGGCCTTCAGAACTATACCTATTTACTGAAATCACCTGATTTTTGGAACTCCATGAGAGCAACTGCTGTTTTTACCATCGGAACTTTTATCCCCATTGTAATATTAAGTTTAATCCTGGCTAATTTTATTATCAGCAGGAAAAGGTTTCAATGGTTTTTTCAGATGGCTTATTATTCACCCGCTGTGTTATCTTCGGTCGTGGTAGCGGTGATATGGCTATTGATTTTCGATCCGAGGGGGTTAGGTAATCAGTTTCTTAATTTCATATTAAATACACCTGGTGTTGATCATAAATTTCTGGCTAATTCTGTGATGGTACAGATTTCAACCATGGTCGTTTATGGCTGGAAATATCTGGGATATTTTACCATAATTTTTATTGTTGGGCTAACCACAATTCCTCAATCAACCCATGAAGCGGCTCTTATTGACGGTGCAAGTAAGTGGCAGGATTTTTTATATATTACCCTTCCTCTCTTGAAACCAACTACCGTTTTAGTGTCGATAATGTCCATGTTGCAATGTTTGAAAACATTTAGCACCCAATACCTATTTACGCAAGGAGGTGCACCAATGGCTCCCATTAATGTTATTACCTTAAATATTTATCATACAGCAATCCGGGATCACCGAATTGGAAGAGCAAGTGCTATGAGTATTATACTCTTCTTTATAATGCTAATCTTTACCTGGTTGCAGTTTAGAGTTTCTCATTCTGAAGAAGTGAGTTATTAGGTATTGGTATTGAATCATGCAAAATGAGGGGCAAATTAAAATTAAAAAAAGAAATATTTCATCAGTCATTATTGACGGTTTCATTTGGTTATTTTTAATAGGAATGGCTATATTCATATTAGCTCCTTTAGTATTTATGTTTACAGCATCGTTAATGCCAGCCAGCGATGTGATGAAAATGCCTTTTCCCTGGATTCCCAAGGGTATTTACTGGCAGAATTACTGGCATGGTTTACGAGGGAATGATGGGAGTTTTATTTATATCAGAAATATATTAAACTCTTTTATTGTCGCCGGGTCAGTTACAGTTACTACCGTTATTCTTTCTGCCATAACTGGATTTGGGCTGGCTAAATACCATTTCTGGGGCAAAAATGTGGTCTTTATGATGATTATGGCTACTTTTATGATTCCTTTTGAGGCTATAATGATCCCCCTTTATTTGGTAATAACCAAAATTGGATTGCAGGATTCCTATCAGGGATTAATCATTCCATTTTTAGTGAATGCCTTTGGCATATTTTTAATGAGACAGTATTATATTACCTTCCCTGATGAAATCCTTGATGCAGCGCGAATTGATGGTGCCAGTGAAATGATGATTTTTAGGACCATCATTGTACCCAATAGTATACCGGCTATGGCTTCGCTAGCTGTACTAACATTTAAATCGCAATGGGATAATCTATTGTGGCCTTTACTTATTATCCAAAGTGAAGAAATGAAAACAATTCCTCAGTATATTGTCAAATTTATTTCCGAAAAACATACCGATGAAGGAGCCTTAATGGCAGTTGCTTCCATTGCCAGTATTCCTATATTGATTTTGTTTGTTAGGCTTTCTAAATATTTTATGGGAGGCGCTGCCTTATTTTCATCCCGAAAAGGGTAGAGAAAGGGTAGGATGTATTTTGAGCTTATTATTTATATTTGATATGGGTGGTGTTGTTACTATTAACACCAATGTTATTCCGTCAATTGTTGAATATTTAGGAATAACAGAAAAGAGATTTTTTCAGTTAGCTGGGGAAAATTGGACCAAACTACTTACCGGTAAAATAGATGCTCAGCAATTCTGGCTGCAAATTTCTAACCAAATTAACAGGAAAATTAAAGAAAATTTATTTGCAACCTATTTCCATCCCAGAAGAAATTTTGAAGTAATTGAAATTATTAACGATTTAAAGAAAAAATACCGGATAGTTTGTGGAACGAATACCTTCCAGATTCATTATCAATATCATTTAGAACAGGGAGATTATCACTTTTTTGATAAAGTTTATGCCTCCCATTTGATGGGAATTGCAAAACCCGATCCACTATTTTATCAATACATTTTAAAACATGAAAATGTGACTAAAGAAAGAACTGTTTTCATAGATGATACTATGGAAAATGTTATTTCTGCTCATAATATCGGTATCCAATCAATTCATTTTAGGGACAGTGATTTATTAAAAAATAATCTAAAAAACTTTTTAATATACTGATAAATAAATTTGTAAGGTTAAGAGCAGCATTATTTAATCTAGTGAGAACTCCCCACCTGTAAAGGTGGGGATGAGAAAGAATATAGAATATGAAATTATATAAGTCAGCCCATACCGTATACAAAACCCAATATCATATCGTTTTGGATAACCAGCTACCGGAGAAAGATTCTAATCACCGGGATAAATAGTTATTTGGAGATAAAATTACCAAAAATAAGGAGGTATTATCCGGACTGGGAATATCTAGAGATAAGAATCAAACTAGATCATGTTCACTTACATATGGTCATTCCCCCGAAATATGCAGTAAGTATGGTAGTAGAAACCATCAAGAAGAATACCAATAGATCTCTGAGTAGAAAGTTTAACTTCCTGCAAAAGGTCTACTGGGATCAAAAAGGTATTTGGGGGGTTACTTTGTTTCAACTGTAGGAATCAACGAAGATGTGATTCGCAAATATGTTCAATCTCAAGCAGAAGAAGAAGCAGGACAAGCACAGCTTGAGTTTTAAACGTACTACACCTGTAAAGACGTGGGAATCGATGAGAGTTCCAGGACGGGTAGTGGATCTAGCCTTAAGCTGCTGTTTCTTTCTGATGGGAGCCAATAGTCGGTCGATAGTGGCCGGGCTAATGATTAAGAGTTTCTCTCTAACTTGCTCGTCTAATTTAATCTCTCCATGTTTTTCCAGTACGGTAATAAACTCCTCTAAGAAGGGGGCCAGTCTCTTAGAACAGATGGAATCAGCCTCTTCCCAGATTATCTTTAGAGCAAGCAGAACCTCTCGGTCGTAGTATTTCTTCTTTCTGCTAAGTTTTTTGTTATCTCGTACCTATTTGATGGTTTGCCCAGCCAGATGAGCATAACCAAGCACTTTGCTTTGCTGGAGTAGCTGACTGGCATAACAACGATTATAGCCGGTAAGTAGAGTAAATTCATCCAGTATGATTTTCTTTTCTTTCTTGCTAGACTTCCGGTAACGATTTTGTAATTCTCTGGTCACAGCTTTCTTTTGCCTCATGTTTAACATCCTCGAACTTCCTCCCTCTAGGAGAAAATTTTTTCTTTCAATATAGAGGGAATTAATCTATAATGAAAATAATTTCCTTTAGAATTTTATCTGATGCAATCCAGAGGATTGATTTTGCAGGAATAATTAGGGTATTATCTTATTAAGAATAAACTTTGAAGGTGTGCTCTTATCAAGGTCAAAAATATTTTAGCTTTTAGGTAAATCTATTTCTGATTTGTAAAGGTGAAACAATGAAATTAAAATATGGCAAAGAGGAAATATTATTACCCCTGGAAGATAAGCATATCCTAAAAATATTGGATTTAAAGAAGCAGAAAGTTTTACCAAATCCCCAGGACAAATTAAAAGAATTACTAAAGAATCCCATAAATAGTCCCTCTCTAAGCGATTTGATTATTCAGAAAGAAGCTAAGAATATCTTAATCATCGTCAACGATATCACTCGCCCCACCCCTTATAGGCTGATTTTACCTCCCCTCTTAGAAGAACTACAGCAAATAGGAATAGGAAGAGAAAATATTAGCTTTCTGGTTGCTACTGGCATTCATCGGAGTAACTCAAGAGAAGAAATAGGAGAGATATTCGGAGAGGAGATTTCCTCTACCTATAAATTTGTTAACCACAATGCTGACGATCCCCATCTTAAATATTTAGGCAAATTGAGAAGTGGTAATGAACTGTGGGTTAATCCTTTAATCTCCAGGGCGGATTTTATTATTACTACCGGAGTCATTGTCCCTCATTATTTTGCCGGTTTCTCTGGAGGGAGAAAATCTATCCTCCCCGGGATAAGTAGCAGGAAGACTATCGAGGCCAACCATTCCCAGATGGTTCATCCTCAGGCCTACTCTGGAAATCTCTCCGCTAATCCGGTGCACCAGGAGATGCAGGAGGCCGCCGAAAGGGTAGGAGTAGATTTTAATCTCAATGTGGTAACTGATGAACACCAGGAAATTATAGAAATCGTGGCTGGCGAATTATTAGCCTCCTGGTTAAAGGGGGTAGAAGTCTGTAAAGAGTTATACCTTTGTCCTATCCCCCAAAAGGCCGAGGTAGTAATAACCAGTGCCGGGGGTTATCCTAAAGATATTAATGTCTATCAAGCCCAGAAGGCCTTAGATAATGCCTACCAGGCAGTAAAACCTGGTGGGACCATTATCCTCCTTGCCCAATGTCCAGAAGGCTATGGAGAAGCCACCTTTGAGCAGTGGATTGAAGAAGCCTCTACTCCAGAGGATATTACCAAACGCCTGCAGGAAAAGTTTGTCTTAGGGGGACATAAGGCCTACGGGATAGCCCGGGTAGTAAAAGAAGTAGAGGTAATTTTAATCTCTTCTCTACCTCCCGCTAGGGTGCGTAAACTATTTTTTGTCCCGATGGAGAACCTTGCTCAGGCTTTATCCTATGTTAAAGATAAATATGGGGAGAATTTTCAGGCCTATATTCTCCCCTCGGGGAACACTGTGGTGCCAAAGGTAATTTAAAATTATATAAAAACAGAATTTGATTTGGTGATATTTTAGAAAAATAGAAAGAAAATAGAACATAAAAAAACAAAAAATAGTAAAGAAGGAAGAAAGAGAGGAAATTTACTTACTATGTCCTATAGTTATACTGGAAATATAGTTCATTTAGATTTAAGTTCAGGAGAATACTGGATTGAACATCCCCCAGAGAGTTTTTACCGCACCTACTGGGGAGGGAGGGCTTTAGCCCTTTATTATATGTTAACCCAGATGAAACCCCACACCGACCCCTTATCTCCTGAGAACTTACTCATCTTTGCCACTGGTATACTCGCCGGTGTCCCCGCTCCGGCTGTGCCCCGTTATACTGTCTGTGCCAAATCCCCTTTGACTGGTGCTGAGGGGGAGGCAGAGGCTGGAGGTTGGTGGGGACCAGAACTGAAGAGGGCTGGTTTTGATGCCCTCATCATTAAAGGTGCCTCTTCTACCCCAGTCTATTTATGGATTACCGAGGGTAGGCTAGAGATTAAAGAGGCTACCTACCTCTGGGGTAAAGACACGGGAACTACTCAGATGATGATTAAAGAAGAATTAGCTGAGGATAAGGTAAGGATAGCTCAGATCGGCCCGGCCGGCGAAAATCTGGTCCGCTTTGCCAATATCGTCAATGAATTAGGACATTTTAACGGGAGGAATGGTCTGGGGGCAGTAATGGGTTCGAAAAAACTAAAGGCTATTGCCGTAAGAGGGACGAAAAACCTGGATTTCTACGATAAAGAGAAGATAAAGAAGATAACTAAAGAGATTACTCAAAGAGTTATGGTTAATCCCTTAAGCCGCGGTCTTCACGAATTAGGAACCCCCGGGACAGTTCGTGGCTTCTACGAAGCGGGGTGTCTTCCTTCCTTTAACTGGACTACCGGCTATTTTCCGGAGGGAGAGAATCTGACTGCCGAGACTCTAAACCAGACTATCCTCAAAGACACTAAGGGTTGTTATGCCTGCCCCATCCGTTGTAAACGGGTGGTAGCCGTAGATGAACCAGAGTTTAAGGTGGATCCCTTATACGGTGGCCCAGAGTACGAGAGCATCGTCTCTTTGGGTTCAATCTGTGGTATTTCAGACCTGCGCTATGTAGCTAAAGCCAATGAACTTTGTAACCGTTATACCCTGGATACTATCTCTACCGGCATGGTTATCGCCTTTGCCATGCAATGTTACCAGGAAGGATTCCTTACCCCAGAAGATACCGAGGGGACAGAACTTACCTTTGGGAATAAAGAGGCTCTACTGGAGCTGATAAAAAAGATAGCCTACCGGGAGGGTTTAGGAGAGCTCCTCTCGCAGGGTTCTTACCGGGCAGCCCAGAAGATAGGGAAAGGGGCGGAAAAATTTATTCACCAGGTAAAAGGACAGGAGATTGCTATGCACGATCCTCGGCTTAAGACAGGAGTAGGTTTATCCTATGCCCTGACGGATTATGGACCTGACCATATGAAGGCCCCTCATGACCCTTTCTTTAAAGATAAAGAGGCGGTAGGGGTAAAAGAGATGAGTGGACTGGGGATCTTAGACCCGGTATCCCCTACGGAACTAGGTGAGAAAAAGGTAACCCTCTTTAAGTTATTAGATCTCTACTGGACGGTCTTTAATATCTTGGGGGTCTGTGACTTCGGTTATGTCCCCCGTAGTGTAGGGACGATGGATGAACTCTTAGAAATTATCCGTTCGGCTACCGGTTGGAAAACGAGCTGGTTTGAGCTGATGAAAGTAGGGGAACGTTCCATCAACATGGCCCGTCTCTTTAATGCTTGGGAAGGGTTTACTCCTCAGGATGATACTCTCCCCCAGGTCTTCTTCCACCCTTTTCCAGATGGTCCTTTAGCGGGGGAGCTGGCTATTAACCGAGAGGATTTCCAAAGGGCTATTAGACTACGCTACGAACTGATGGGCTGGGACCCGAATACTGGCCTTCCTACGCCGGCGAAACTCATCGAGTTAGGACTTGATTGGCTGTTGGAGAAAGAGGAGGAGTTAAGAGAAAAGAGAAAAAGAGATATTTAATATAAATGTTATAATTTAGTAGATTTAACATAAGAAATTTATTATAGGGCAATATGATTATTAGAAATAATTATAAATATAAAAATTTAGGAGGTATCCGATGTGCTGAATGATAGGAATAGGACTCAGCAGAGTAATTTTTGGGAATTGTTACAGCAAAGAATTCTGGTAATTGATGGGGCAATGGGTACTATGTTACAGGAGAATGGTTTACAGTCAGGAGAATGCCCCGAAATGTGGAATATCACTCACCCTGAAATAGTGAGCAAGATTCATGCTGCTTACCTGGAAGCAGGAGCTGACCTTATTTTAACCAATACTTTTGGAGCAAATGGGGTAAAATTAAAAAAATTGAATTTTCAGGCTCACCTGAAGGATATCAATCAAGAAGCAGTAAGATTAGCCAGGAAAGAGATTAATAGTTATGGTGAAAAACATTCTGTAGAGGCCTTCGTAGCAGGCTCTCTAGGTCCCACTGGTGAAATTTTAGAGCCATTTGGTAATCTTACCAACCAGGAGGCTTATCAGGGTTATCAAGAGCAGATTAGGGTTTTGGTTTCTGCTGGGGTTGATTTAATTGTCCTAGAAACCTTTTATAATCTTGATGAAATAAAAATTGCTCTTAAGGCAGTAAAAGAAAACAGCAATCTACCTGTTTTTGCTTCTATGAGTTTTGATGAAAGTTTGAAAACTATATATGGAATAAGTCCTGAGAAAGCGGTTGAAGAGTTATTTCGGGAAGGGGCGGATGGAGTGGGTGCTAATTGTGGTAGTGGCCCAGAATTACTCTACCAGGTATTATCCAGAATGAGAGCTATAACTGATGCTCCATTACTGGTAGAGCCCAATGCTGGCATTCCCTATCTTGAGGATACTAAAGTTATTTATCCAACAACACCTCAGGAAATGGCAGAATATGCTGGTAAATTTGTTCAGCTGAGGGTAAATATTATTGGAGGTTGTTGCGGAACAACCCCTGAGCATATCAAGGCTATTGCCCAGGTGGTAAAGAGGTATGATTGAAGTTACCATTAATCCAGGGCCAATAAAATTAACTGTACCAGCAGGAACGTTATTATTAGAGGTGTTTAAACAGGCTGGGGTAAGGATTGCTACTTCCTGTGGTGGCAAAGGAGAATGTGGTAAATGCAAGGTTATTGTTTCTTCTCCAAAATTCATGCCTGATACTCTTAATGCCAGTGAGAAGAAATTACTTTCAGCAGAAGAGATAAAAAAAGGATTTCGCTTAGCCTGTCAATGTCATTTGAACCAGAATAGTACTATTACCGTACCATCATTTAGCTTAATAAAAGAAGATAAAGCTAAGATTAAAGGTAGAGTAAAATCTTGTTTACTTAATGGTGAATTTAAGCCCCTGGTATCAATAAAGAAATATTTTCTAAAACTCAATCCCCCATCTTTACAGGACCAGCGTTCAGACTGGACCAGAATAAAAGATGAACTGAACAAACAAAGTAACGAAAACAATCAAACCTGGAAAATTCATCCTGCTATTTTAAACAATATACCTCAGCTGCTTAAAGATAATGATTTCTGTCTCACCATTGTTCTTTATAAGGATAATGTTATTGCCGTTGAAGCAGGAGATACCCGCCATGAGCTCTATGGAGTGGCTTTTGATATTGGGACCACTACTATTGCTGGCTATTTGTTGGATTTGGTTAACTTTAAAGAAGTAGCGGTGGAAGCCTGCACCAATCCTCAATTCAAATATGGGGATGATATCATTTCTCGAATTGATTTTGCTCGAAAAGAGGTCAAAAACAGACCAAAAATGCAACAAGAATTAATTGAAACTTTAAATCAGATGATTTTTTCTTGGTCAGGCAAAGCCGGCATTGATCTTAGTAAGATTTATTTTACAGCCCTGGTGGGTAATACCGGTATGCACCATTTTTTGTGGTCTTTACCAGTAGAGAACCTGGCTTTATCGCCCTATATCCCGGTTATTACTGATAGTATCATGGAGGATGGTAGAGCTTTACCCAATTTTTGCCTTATTCCCTATGCCAGGGTGTATAGTGCTCCTAACGTATCTGCTTATGTTGGAGGAGATATTATTGCTGATTTGATTGAGATAGCTATCTGGCAAAGAAAGGGTATCACTTTAATGGTTGACCTGGGAACTAATGGCGAAATAGTATTAAGTAAAGATGAAAAAATATGGGCTTGTTCGGCTGCGGCTGGACCAGCTTTTGAAGGAGCCAGAATTAGCTCAGGTATGAGAGCAAGTGAAGGAGCAATAGACCGAATAAACATCACTCCAGATAAAGTAGATTATCGGGTCATTGGACCAACTAAAGCTACTGGTATATGCGGGTCGGGAATAGTTGATTTAATAGCCAGTTTACTGAAATTACAGATTATTAAAGCCGAGGGACGATTGATTAATCAAGAAGAATGTCCTCTTGATATTTCTCGAGATATCAAAGCAAGAATTATCAGAGGAAAAAGATATAATAAATTTTTAATCGTTTCTGCTGAAGAATCAGCTACTGGAAATCCTATTTTTCTAACCCAGCAAGATATCAGAGAAGTACAACTGGCTAAAGGTGCAGTTACTGCTGGAATTCGCATACTTCTTGAGCAAGCTAAGATTAAACCAGAAGAGATTGAGGAGATTTTCCTGGCAGGGGCTTTTGGCAATGTTCTTAATGTGACCAGTGCACTTGAAATTGGATTGATTCCCGGTATCCCCTCTAAAAAAATTTATTCTATAGGTAATGCAGCTGGAGAAGGGGCTGAAAAGCTATTATTATCGGAAGAAATGAGAAATAGAGCAGAACATCTCTCCCAAAAAATAAACTATATAGAACTTTCTGCCCATCCTGATTTTCAAAAAATTTTTGCTGAATCCCTACTTTTTAACCCAATGATTTGAATTTAAAATATTAATAAAATAATAGTTATATTTATAATAAATAGTGTTAAATTAAAGAAAGTTGTATGGAAAAAACCAAGATCATAAAAGAAATTAAGATAAAGATAGCCCAGGAAGAGGTAACCAGATACCTTGGTTATCAAAAAGATTTTGTAACTGCTCTTAATTCAGATCTAAAAGAATTAATTGATGAGGAGATTAAGCAGGCCTATTCTTTACTGGAAAGTAGGGGAATATATCGATTACTTAGCATAAAATCTATTTCTCCAGAAGGAGTTATTTTTACAGAATGTGGTTATCAATTTTCTCTAAATACTAGATCTGTTAAATTATTTAAGAATGCGGAATACCTTCTTTTAGCGGTAGTTACTATTGGACCAAAGATAGAACAATCCATAAAGAAGCAATTTGAACAAAACCAGTACCTGAGAGCAATGGTAAGAGATGCAGTAGGTACAGTAGCTGTGAAAACAGCCGGTCAATGGCTTAATCACTATATTGAAGAAAGAAGTCTTCAGGAAGGATTCGAGCTTTCTCGCTATTTTGAACCAGGTTCCGGTGATTGGGATATTCAGGAACAGAAGAAAATTTTTCAAATACTCCAACCGGAAAAAATTGGTGTTACCTTAAATTCTTCCTATATGATGCAACCAGCCAAATCTCTTTCCTGGATTCGAGGCATGGGACATAATCTCATCCATTCTTACCGTGATGAATTCTCCTGTCAATACTGTCTTTTGGAGAATTGTCTTTTTAGAAAGAGAAGGAAAGATTAAATCTTAGCTGGCTCTAATTATTTGACAATAATCAGGAATAGTGTTATATTTTCATCAGATAATTTAAAAATTAGGATAAAACTCGTATAAGCTTTCGAATAGGGCGAAGGCGTCTCTACCAGGTGACCGTAAATCACAATAGGCTACGAGTGGAAGTGCATCTTAGGGATTCACCTGCTAGTGTTTTTAAGGGGAAGAATTTCTCTTGAATATAAAGTCTCTTTATTGAGTTATTGAGCAGGGTTTGAACCGAGTGATGCAAAGTGTATATTTATACTACACCGTAGGGCTAAAATCCCAGGCGGAGAGGTTCCACTCTTATTTTGGAATGCTCTTGGGCTGGGTTTTTGTTTTTTATGGGAAATTTTAACAATTAAATAACTTTTTATAGATCAAAACGAATCAAAAAACAGAGGGGGTTAAAGGTGGACATTAGTATTATTATGGGTAGTATTTCTGATCAACCCATTATGGAAAAAGCAACCGAGGTTCTCCAGGAATTGGGGATTAGTTATGAATTAAGGGTTATTTCTGCACATCGTTCGTTGGATTTTCTATTACAATATATTAATCAATTCTCACAAAGAGGTTTCCAGGTGATTATTGCGGGGGCAGGTGGTGCTGCTCATTTACCAGGCATTATTGCTGGAAAGACAAACTTACCGGTGATTGGGGTGCCTATTAAAACACAAACATTAGAGGGGTTAGATTCATTGCTTTCTATAGTTCAGATGCCTAAAGGAGTACCAGTTGCTACAGTTGGTATTAATAATGCTGCTAATGCTGCTTTATTGGCCGCTAGAATTTTAGCAATACAGAACAACGAAATTAAAGAAAAATTAATAGCTTACCTGAACAAAATGGAGCAGAACATAAGAACATTGGAGCTTAATCAGGGAATAGATGAATAATTAATATAGGATAGAAAAAGTCTCAATTAAGTAATGTAGATTCCAAATAATATTTGACTATCAGGGATATTAGAAATAGAGAAGTTAAGGCAAAGAATTTGCCTAACATAAGAAAATTTACTAAATAATGTAATTTCGATGGGGAAGGAATAAGTAATAAATATGAACAAAGAGGAGAGAAGCTTAAAAAGAATTTTAGAAGAGAATAATCTTACTGAAGCAGAATATGGGGAAATTGTAAAGACCCTGAATAGAGAACCAAATGATGTTGAATTAGGGCTTTATTCAGCAATGTGGTCGGAACACTGCAGTTATAAAAGTTCAAAACCGCTGTTAACTATTTTCCCCACCCAGGCAGAGTGGGTTCTATTTGGTCCTGGGGAAAATGCTGGAGCCATTGATATAGGAGAAGGTCTGGCTCTGGTAATGAAAATTGAAAGCCATAATCATCCTTCGGCGGTAGAGCCTTTTCATGGTGCTGCTACCGGTATAGGTGGGGTGGTAAGGGATATTTTGGCTATGGGTGCCAGACCTGTTGCCTTATTAGGTTCTCTACGTTTTGGTAGTTTAGATGATCCTCATGTCAAATACTTGGTTAAAGAAGTAACAGAGGGGTTAGCCTTTTATGGTAACAATATTGAAGTTCCCGTAATTGCCGGAGAAACGTATTTTTTAGAAAGTTACCAGGGCAATCCACTGGTAAATGCCATGTGTGTAGGATTGGTAAAAAAAGACGGCATTGTAGTAGCAGTAGCTAAGGGGACTGATAGTATTGTTCTTCTGGTTGGGGCAAAGACAGGAAGAGATGGGGTAGGTAGTGCTAGTTTTGCCTCCCGAGAGTTGGCAGAAGTAGAAAAAGAAATTGCCCATCCACCTATCCCTCAAGGTGACCCTCACTTAGAAAAAAAGATAATTGAAGCATGCCTGGAGATAGCAGATAAGGGACTAATATTGGGAATGCAAGACCTGGGTGCAGCTGGCCTGGTAAGTTCTACCTGTGAGATGGCCAGCAAGGGGAATTGTGGTATAGAATTAGATCTTTCTTTAGTTCCTCGCCGAGATAAAAATATTACCCCCAGAGAAATAATGCTTTCTGAAACTCAAGAAAGAATGCTATTGATAGCTAAAAAAGATAATAAAGAGGAGATAGGTAAAGTTTTTGATAAATGGGGTATTGAATATTCTGTAGTGGGTAAAGTAACCTCAGATGGTTTATTGCGTCTAAAAGAGGGAGGTAAGATAGTGGCGGAGGTGCCGGCAAAATCTTTAGCAGGAGGTGTTCCTATTCGTCATTATCAGGGTAGCAGTCCTGCTAAACTAAAAGAAATCCAAGAAATAGATTTGGAAGAAATATCTCAGCCACCAGATTATAATCAGGCATTGCTAAAATTATTATCTTCCTCTAATGTTGGTAGTAAAAAGTGGATTTATGAAAATTTTAGAAAGATAAGTGCTACCGGGACGGAGGTTATCTTGTTTCCTGGTGATGATGCAGGAATTTTAAAGATAGAGGGAAGTAAAAAGGCAATTGCCTTCACTGTGGATGGTAATGGAAGATATTGTTACCTGGACCCCTTTATAGGTGGAGAAATTGCAGTTGCCGAAGCAGCGCGTAATCTTTCCAGTAAAGGAGCTCGACCATTAGCTATTACTGATAATCTTAATTTTGGGAACCCAGAAAACAAAGAAATATACTGGCAGCTGGAAGAATCGGTAAAAGGAATAAGTAAGGCTGCTCAGATACTGGGAATTCCAGTTATAAGTGGTAATGTTAGTCTAAATAATGAAAGCAATAAAGAAGCTATTTATCCCACTCCTATTATCGGTATGGCTGGTATTATAGAAGATTTTACCAAAATTGCTACCATGTCCTTTAAAAATGATGGTGACTTAATTGTCCTGATTGGAGAAAATAGAGAAGAGCTGGGTGGAAGTGAATATTTAAAGGTCTTTTATGATATGGAAAAGGGATTACCTCCTCAAATTGATTTATATCTGGAAAAATCAGTTCAGGCTACCTGCCGGGAAGGTATTACCTCTGGAATATTATCTTCTGCTCATGATTGCTCTGAGGGAGGTTTAATTGTTACCTTGGCAGAATCTTGTATAGCTGGTGGGAAAGGAATAAATGTTAATAAAAAAGCCAACATTAGAAATGATGCCCTTCTTTTTGGTGAGTCACAATCTTGCATTGTGGTTTCCCTCCCTAAGCAAAATTTAGATTCTTTAAAAAATATTGCCCGTAAATATCAGGCAACTCTGGAAATATTGGGGCAGGTGGAGGGAGATAGTTTAAGGTTTGGTAATTTGATCGATGTTAAAGTAGAACAACTTAAACAGGTCTGGGAGAGTAATTTCAATAATGCATGAAGAATGTGGTGTTTTTGGTATTATTAATCAAAATTCTGATATAAGTTCTATAAATGTAGCCCAATTAAGCTATCTTGGTCTTTTTGCCCTCCAGCACAGAGGGCAGGAAAGTGCCGGGATTGCTGTTAGTAATAATAAGAATATTTTGGTTTATCGAGATCTAGGATTAGTATCAGAAGTATTTAAAGAAGGAATCTTAAATACCTTGCAAGGAACTGCTGCTATTGGGCATGTTAGATATTCTACTACCGGCTCTAATAATTGGGAAAGTAGTCAACCAATACTTCAACAATACCAGGGTGGTTCTTTTGCTTTGGCTCATAATGGTCAATTGACTAATCAGGATGAATTAAGAAGAAAAATTTTATCTTCTTTGGATAGATATTCCAAAAATTGCCAGACGGATAGCTATTTAATTAGCCAATTAATCAAAGCTACTGAAGAAAAAAACATAGAAAAGGCAGTAAAGAAGACAGCTTTACAATTAAAAGGGGCATTTTGTCTTGTTATTCTGACGGAAGATAAATTGATTGGTTTACGAGATGCTTATGGTTTTCATCCTCTTGTTTTAGGGAGAATAAAAGATAGCTATGTTCTGGCTTCTGAAGATAGTGCTTTGTCCCTAATTGAGGCTCAATATATAAGGGAAGTTCAGCCGGGAGAAATGATAGTAATTGATAAGCATAATTATCATACCAAACAATTATTATCATCGCCTAAAAAGGCTCTCTGTATTTTTGAACAGGTCTATTTTGCTCGTCCTGATAGCAATGTTTTTGGGGAGAATGTAGCAGCTATCCGAGAAAAAATTGGACAAAGATTGGCTATAGAACAACCAGCTGAGGCAGACATTGTGATTTCCGTTCCCGATTCAGGACGTTTTGCAGCCTTGGGTTATGCCCATGCTGCTGGGATACCTTATCAAGAGGGTCTACTTAAAAACCCCTATATTGGTCGAACCTTTATTCAACCTAATCAAACTATGAGAGAATATTCAGTTAAATTAAAACTATCAGCAATTTCCAGTATTGTGATTGAAAAAAGAGTTGTTATGGTTGATGATTCAATTGTCAGGGGAACCACCAGCCATAAATTAGTGAAATTATTAAAGAAGGCGGGGGCAAGAGAAGTCCATGTCAGAATCAGTTCCCCACCGGTGAATTTCCCCTGTCGTTATGGTATTGATACACCTAATAAAGAGGAATTATGGGCTACCCGTTTTTCTCTTGATAAAATAAGGAAAGGGATTGGAGCAGATTCTCTGGGCTATATCAGCCTGGAAGGATTAACTAATGTGTTTGAGAAAAATAAACCATCTGATTTTTGTACTGCCTGTTTTAGTGGTGATTATCCAATTTAAAATAAAAATAGTATAACGTATACAGTATATGGTATAACGTAAAAGAAGTAAGATTATAGTAATATTAAATCATAATCTTGTCCATAATAGGTAAATAAGTTCAGGATAGATGAGCTAAGTTAATATAAAAATAAAGAAAAATAAAACACAGTATTCTGAGGTATCGGAATTTCAATAATTCTGTTACCTCAAAATAAGGGATTGATTCGTTATAAAAGATTTTGAAAGACAAGATATGGAAGGGTAATGTACTCTTTTTACTTAGTGAGAATAATAAGATTGAACTGGGAATAAAGGAGATTTAAGGAGGAACACCCCGTCCCTTCGGGACACCCCTCTTGAGAGGGGAATTCTTCCCCTTGAATATCTTGTTGGTGAAAACTAAGACTGTAAAATTAAAATATTACCTAACAGCTATACTTATCATCATATTCCTCTCCCTTAGAAGGGAGAGGTAAGGTGAGGGTGATAAATATTAGCTTAAGGTTGATTGAGGGATTTCAGGGGATGGTCCCCTTGAATATCTTGTAGTATCGGAATTTCAAAAAATTTCGATACTACAAGATAATATAAAATTATTTAATAAATAAATAACAATATATTTTGCTTTTATTCAGGGGATCTCAAGTGGAAGGATTCCCCTTGAATATCTTGTTAGTAAAACAAGATAGCATTTTCTTGAATTGTATTATCTTTGAGGGGTTTCAGGGGATACCTCCCCTGATTATCTTGTTTTCTATAAATTTCGATAAATAATTTTCTATCATTATCAAACAAATCTTTGCTTTAAACTATATACGTTATACGATATACTTATTTTATACCACTTAAGTAAAAGGACAGAGGTGATTTGATAAATGAGTGAGGTCTATAAGAAGGCAGGAGTTGATATCGAATTAGCCAATAATATTATCAATAGCTTAAAACCAATGATTCATTCTACTCATATACCTGGAGTTATCAGCGAAATTGGACATTTTGCCGGTTTATTTTCTCTTTCCCAGGAAAAAGTTGAAGATCCAGTTCTAGTATCCGGTACTGATGGAGTGGGTACTAAACTGATGATTGCCAATTTAATGGGACAACATGATACTATTGGCATTGACTTAGTAGCCATGTGTGTCAATGATATTCTGACTTGTGGTGCTAAGCCCATCTTCTTTCTGGATTACCTGGCTACTGGAAGATTAGAAGAACAAAAGATGGTTGATATTATTAAAGGAATTACCGATGGTTGTAAAATTGCTGGTTGTGCTCTATTAGGTGGTGAAACAGCAGAAATGCCAGGATTTTATAAAGAGGGGGAATATGATTTATCTGGATTTGCAGTGGGCATTGTAGCTCGAAAAAAACTTATTACCGGAGGAAATATTATCCCGGGAGATATTATTATTGGACTGGCCTCTTCTGGATTACATAGTAACGGTTTTTCACTGGTAAGAAAAGTGCTCTTAGAAGAAGCAAATTTAAGTTTAACCAAAAAAATAGCAAGTTTGCATCGCACCCTGGGGGAAGAACTTATCCAACCTACCAGAATCTATGTTCCCACTATATTAAACTTATTAAAAGAATTTTCCATCAAAGGCATTGCCCATATTACTGGAGGTGGTTTTATTGATAATATTCCGCGTATTTTACCCTCCAATTTAGCTGTTCATATTTATACTGATAAGTGGCCAGTACTACCTATTTTTAGTCTTATTCAAGAAAAAGGGCAGATAGATATTTCCGAAATGTTCCATACCTTTAATATGGGGATAGGCCTGGTTCTAATAGTAGCAGCAGAACAAAAAGAATCAATATTAGCCAGATTATCTCAATTAAAAGAATCCGCGTATCTTATTGGTGAAGTGGCATGGTCAACTGAAAAAGACCAGAGAGTGTATATTCATTAATTAGCTTATTTGAATTAAAAAGATAAGCTTTCAAAGAGGGAAGATGCCATGATTAAAATTGCAGTTTTGGTTTCAGGTAGAGGAACTAATCTCCAAGCCATCATCAATGCCATAAAGAAAGGTAGAATTGATGGAGAGATTAAAATAGTCATCAGTGATAATCCCAAGGCTTATGCCTTACAAAGAGCTAAAAAGAATAAGATTACAACTCAGGTTGTACCCTATAAAGAGTTTAGGAGCAAAGAGGAATATGAGCTGGAAATTTTAAGACATCTTGATGATTATAAAATTGACCTTATTGTGCTAGCAGGCTATATGCGTATATTAAGTCCTGAGTTTGTTAAGAAATATCGTTACCGCATTATAAACATTCATCCTGCTTTATTACCCGCCTTTCCCGGACTCCATGCTCAGAGGCAAGCGCTGGAATATGGTGTTAAAGTGAGTGGCTGTACAGTCCATTTTGTTGATGAGGGAACAGATACGGGACCTATCATCTTACAGAAAGCAGTGCCAGTGAAACAATTTGATGATGAGGAATCCCTTGCTAAAAGAATATTAAAATATGAACATCAACTTTTACCAAGAGCAATTCAATTATTTGCCCAAAATAAGATAGAAATAGTTAAAAACAAGGTATATCTTAAGGAATGAGAATGCTTACTGAATTTCTACTCTCTTCTCTTGAGGCGAATGATGAATTTATTGTTAGAAGTGTTAGGAGGATCATTCTAATGAAAATTGTTATTGCACCAGATTCATTTAAAGGAAGTATGACTGCTCTGGAAGTTTCGGAAGC
>DKFO01000035.1 GCA_002452835.1 Candidatus Atribacteria bacterium UBA6794
CTGGATACTAATACCATGTAAGGCAGCTTGAATGATAGCATTTTGTTCAGCATGCAATCCTCGGCAAAGTTCTTGATTTTTTCCAGGAGCTATTCCCATTTTCTCCCGTAAACAACCAACTACTTCACAATGAACTAATCCACGTGGCACACCATTATAACCAGTGGTCAAAATGCGTCTCTCTTTTACAATTACTGCCCCAACTTTTCTTCTTAAACAGGTTGACCTACTTGCTACCAGCTTGGCAATTTGCATAAAATATTCATCCCATGATGGTCTGGACATAATACCTCCCAAATAGTTTTCAGTTTTTGGTTTACAGTTTTCAGTCAAGATAATCAGGGGATACCTCCCCTGATTATCTTGTTGATAAACAAGATAGTCATCTGTATTTTTATCTATAAACTAAAAACTGTGAACTGAAAACTTTTCAACTTTCATATATGCTCATAAGTGCTATTTGGTGCCGAATAAGCGATCACCCGCATCACCTAAACCAGGGACAATGTAGGCATGTTCATTTAATCCCTCATCAATCGTGGCAGCATAGATAAGAACATCTTTATAATGTTTTCTAATCATTGTAATTCCCTCTGGCGCCGCTACCAGACACATAAATTTAATATTAGATTTAGTAAATTTCTTAATATATTCAATAGTAGCTACGGCTGTTCCACCAGTTGCCAGCATAGGGTCTACCACGATAATATCTCTTTTATCAATATCCTGTGGTAATTTAGCATAATATTGGATTGGTTTTAGTGTTTCTGGATCCCTATAGATGCCAATATGTCCTACTTTAGCGGAGGGTATTAAGCGCAATACCCCCCCAACCATGCCCAATCCAGCCCGCAATATTGCTACAATGGCCATTTTTTTACCAGCAATTATTTTACCAGTAGTTTTGGCAATAGGTGTTTCAATGCTAACCTCTTTTAAGGGAATATCTCGTGTTACTTCATAAGCTATCAAATTAGACAATTCCTCTACCAGTTCACGGAAATCTTTAACATCTGTTTTTTTATTTCTAATCATAGTCAATTTATGCTGAATGAGAGGGTGGTCCAGGATAATTACTCCTTTCAAATTAAATCCTCCTTGACTTATTTATATTATTATAACTATTTTATTATATTGCTCTGTTATCATAAATATCTTCAACTTTCTGTAATCGAATAATATGCCTACTTTCTTGACTAAATTTAGAGATAAGCCATACCTTTACAATCTCTTTGGCCAAATCTGTACCTATTACTCTACCACCCATAGTCAAAATATTAGCATTATTATGTTCTTTTGCCATGCGAGCAGAAAAAGTATCATGACACAAAGCAGCTCTGATTCCCTTCATTTTATTAGCTGCAATTGACATACCTATACCGGTACCACAGATAAGGATACCACATTGATATTCATTGCTAACCACAGCTTTGCCAACTTGAAAGGCATAATCTGGATAGTGAACTGATGTGGTATCATAACATCCAAAATCATGGTAAATATACCTCATTTCTTTTAAATAATTAATAATTTCCTTCTTTAAATCATATCCACCGTGGTCACTGGCAATAGCAATTTTATCCATCTTTCTGTTCCTCCGCTAAACGAAATAGTAATTTTTTAATATCTCGTTTTAATTGTTTATAAATATCTTCATAAAAAAATATACCCTCACCGTAAGGGTCTTTTATTTCATCATTTTTCAGATGTTCTCTCTGCTGGCAAAAAAGTCTTAATAAAAATACCTTATGTTGTGCCTGGGGAAAATGTTCTTTCAGATAGTTTAATTGTTCACGGGTCATAGTTAGAATTAAGGAAGATTTTTTGATAAGTTGACTGTTAACTTGCTGAGCTCTATGAGTGGTAATATCGATACCGTGCTTTGCTAAACAAAAAACAGCTTCTTTAGCCGGGGAAGTATCTTCAATAGCTGCTATACCTGCTGATTCAGCCTGATAGTTTAATCCAGGGAAAAATTCCTCTTTTAGCTCTTGAAACAACGCCTGGGCTATTACACTACGACAGGTATTACCGGTGCATACAAATAGAATAATATGCTCTTTCAACTTCTTCCCCTTAGTTTACTTTTTGGGCTGGCTTTAAAGGCAATAACAACTCTGTCATTCTGAAAATAATCAGGAAAGGTGATAATATCTTTTTTAAAATTTGGATTGCTAGCTATGATCTGATGCACCAACTTTTTTTGTTTATGGCCAATTTCAAAGGCTAAAAACCCACCTGTTTTTAAAAAATTTGGAGATTGTCGAATAATTTTCAGATAAAAATCAAGACCCCTTTCTCCTCCTAATAATGCTTCAGGAGGCTCATGAAAACGTATTTCATCAGATAGGGTGTCCCATTCTTCCTTACTAATATAAGGGGGATTGGAGATAATACCATCAAATTCTAGAGATGGTTGCCAATTTGCTATTGGTTGAAAGAGATCCCCTTGATAAAAATCAATCTTTTGCTGACAATGAAATCTTCTAGCATTTTTTTGAGCTAACTCAATAGCCTTTTGAGAAATATCAATAGCAGAAAAGTGAATATTCTTATCTTTACTTTGAAAATGTGAACAGATAGAAATTGGTATTATACCAGAACCAACTCCTATATCCAGCAACCACCACTCTTTCTTTTCTGGTAATGACTCGATCAGTTGAATAACCTTCTCTACCAGTATTTCCGTCTCAGCACGAGGAATAAATACCCCTTTTGCTACTACAAACTCTAATCCCATAAAATTTTGTAATCCCGTAATATATTGACAAGGAACTTTTTTACTTCTACCTGAAATCCACTTATAATATTGCCTTATTTTTTGCTTAGAAACTGGTAAATCTCTATTTAGAAATAAATCGCTCTTTTCTCTATGCAAAAGATAACTTAAAAGTAATATAGATTCATATTCTGCTCTGTTATTGTCACTTCCCGACAATAAATTTTTACCTTTACTCAGCAGTTCTCCAATATTCTGTTTATTCTTTTCCTTAATTTTATTTTTCAAAGTGAGAACAGACCTCTAAGTTATGTTCTTTCTTTAAAGTGTTCAACAAGGTCAAATAGGTTACCATCAAGTATTTCTTCTAAATTATAAAAACTTACATTAAGGCGATGATCAGTAACACGATTTTGAGGAAAATTATAAGTTCTAATTCGCTCACTACGGTCACCAGTTCCAACCTGCTTTCTTCTTTGTTGCTCAATTTCTTTATTTTTCTCTTGTTGCAAACGATCAAATAAACGAGCTCTTAATATTTTTAGCGCTTTATCCTTATTTTTATGTTGTG
>DKFO01000078.1 GCA_002452835.1 Candidatus Atribacteria bacterium UBA6794
TTACCAATAATAAAAAACCCTGAGTTTCTAGTAAAACTCAGGGTACTAATTACAGCTTCTTATGCTTCTACTGCAATAGCATTTACTGAAACCTGTTTTTTCCTCTTTCCTGTTGTTCTAAAGGTCACATAGCCATCAATAAGAGCAAATAATGTATCATCTCTTCCGCGACCCACATTTTTACCAGGATGAATGCGTGTACCCCTTTGTCTCACAATTATACTACCACTACGAACAAACTGTCCGTCATACCTTTTTACCCCAAGCCTTTTGGAAATACTATCCCGACCATTTTTTGCTGAGCCTTGTCCTTTTTTATGTGCCATTATATTTCACCTCTTTTAATAGCCTTAATCAATCAAAGGTTAAGCAGTCAACTTAATGGTGTATCAATGATTTGTTCAATTTTTATCTCGGTAAATGACTGCCGATGTCCCATTTTCTTTTGGTACCTTTTTTTGGGTTTAAATTTTAACACCACGATTTTCTTAGCCTTGCCCTGTCTTAATATTTTACCTTCTACATAGCTATTCTCAATCAAAGGCTGTCCAAAAATATATTTACCTTCTTTTTCCAGCATTAGTACCTGATCTAATTTTATCTTTTCCCCCTCTTTTGCTTCCAGCTTCTCTACCTTAATAATATCTCCTTCTCTAACCAGGTATTGCTTGCCTCCTGTGGCAATCACTGCATGCATTTTTATTAATTCCTCCTACTTATTAAATCGCCTGAAAAGGCAGCTATCGCTTTTTAACCTTCCCAGTGCGTTTACAGGCTTATAAAATTTAGCACATATACTTAAACCTGTCAAATTTTTTTAAAAACAATAGCCAAAGGTTTGTTACTTTGCTCCCGATTTCTATAATATTTATACCTTAGCTAAAAAAATATTTATTGTAAAAAAAGTATTATATTATCTTTGCTTAGTAAGCATGATAATATGGGGATGGAAATAAAGGGATTTTCAGGGGGATTCTCCCTAAATATCTCGTCTATAGCTATCACAATACCTTTACCATCTTTTTTATATCTTTTTTACTACCAACTGCAATTACTTTAATTTTTTCAATATGAAGATCTAATAATCCTTTAATATAAATACTCTTATTATAATCTTGCTCTAATTGTTTTATTAGCATCATCTTGCTCCCCGCTAACTCTTCTTCCACTTTAGAATTTACTCCCAATAGTATCGCTTCTGCCTTAGAATGCTGGCATAAATCCTCCAGTTTGTGCATAACTTGATTACTTACTGTCTCCGGAGAAAGAACACGTCCACTACCAGAACAATAAGGACAGGCTGTTCGTAATAGCGAATCCAAATCTCTTTTAGAACGTTTTCTGGTCATTTCAACTAAACCTAATTCGGTAGTCTGCACTATATTAGATCTTGTTCGATCCTTTTTTAATTCTTTTTCCAATTTATCTATTACTTTTCCCTGATCTTCTTTATTATCCATATCAATAAAATCAATGATAATAATCCCGCCAATATCTCTTAATCTTAACTGCCTGGCAATCTCCTCAGCTGCCTGTAAATTAGTTTTTAAGATGGTACCCCGCATTTTCTTACCACCAACATATTTACCAGTATTTACATCAATTACCGTTAAAGCCTCAACCTCATCAAAGACTAAATAACCACCACATTTTAGCCACACCTTTTTTTCTAAGGCTTTACTGATTTCTTTTTCAATATTATAGGCCTCAAATATTGGTTTATCCCCATCATAGTAAGAAACTCTTGGTTTTAACTCCAGTAAAAAAAGGGTATCTAGATAGCTGATAATCTTTTCATATTCTTTTTCCGAGTTGACTATAAATTCATCAATTTCTTCAGTAAACAAGTCCCTTATAACTCTATAAGTTAAACTTAAGTCTTCATGAAGTAATAAGGGCGCTTTTGCTCTTTGACTTCTCTTTTGAATTTTATTCCATAAACGAACAAGAAAATCCATATCTGGCCCTAAATCTTCTTCATCTTTACCAGCAGCAGCAGTTCTCACAATAAAACCATATTGATTTTTTTTAATTTTTTGTATGATTTTTTTAAGTCTTTCTCTTTCTTCTTCTTGTTCAATCCTTCTGGAGACAGCAATAGTATTATTGTTGGGCATTAAAACAAGATAACGACCAGGCAAACTGATGTTGGTAGTTACCTTTGCTCCTTTAGGGCTAATCGCTTCTTTCTCAACCTGAACAATTATTTCCTGCCCTACTTTTATTAATTTTTGGATATCGATATCTTTAGTGTTTTGACGTGTTTCAGATGGTATCACCTCATTTAAATGTAAAAAAGCATTCCTATCAATACCAATATCGATAAAAGCAGCTTCTATTCCTGGCAAAACATTCATAACCTTACCTTTATAAATATTGCCAATAATCTTTCGATCTTCTAATCTTTCAATATAAATTTCTACTAATTTATTATTTTCTAAAATAGCAATCCGCTCCTCGCATAAACTACTATCAATTATTACCTGCTTAGCCTTATACTCCATATTTTAGGTATCACCTTCTTTGTTAATATAAATAATTTTATATTTAAACTAGACTTCTTACTATATTA
>DKFO01000043.1 GCA_002452835.1 Candidatus Atribacteria bacterium UBA6794
TTCTTTTTCTTTAGTTTTGTTTCTGAGGTAAGTCTACCTTTTTTGTTGACCTATTGGCAAGTGTATTTCTTAAAAACACCTACAAAAATTTTACTCTATCTCCAGAAGATGTTCAGGAATGCAATTTAGCCAGTTATCTTAAAGCTACCCTGCAATTTCTCATTGAACAACAGGAATCAAACCTAATCTTCTTTTCCACCAAGAAAGAAGTGCGTTTATGGAGTAGCTGGCTGGCAAGCCAGTTTACCCTGAATCCAGCCCAAAAAGCTATGGAGCAAATGCAAATAATAGAGGATTCCACCTCCAAGGAGGAGCTCATAAATCTTCTCCAGAAGGGAATTGCTTATCACTGTGCCGATCTTTCCTGGCCAGAACGACATATTATTGAAGAAGCAGTGCGCATTGGTGAACTGAAAATCGTATGTGCCACCGGTACTCTGGCTATGGGAGTTAATTTACCGGTAAACAATGTTATTCTAACCGGGCAAAAAATTGTCTCCGGGCAAAAAAGCGATAGACATAATAGATATGATAGATATATGACAAATTATTACCAGAGTATGCTCACTTTTTCTGAAGTAGAAAATATGGGTGGACGAGCTGGTCGACTTAATCCTGCTTGTTCCTTTGGTAGAATTATCTTTCTGGCTCCTTCCCTTATTGAGCTAACTGCTTATCAGAAGCTCTATTTCCCTGACTACTCTAAAGATGGGGAAACATGGTTGCCTTGCTATTTTTATCCTGCTCTTCAGCTTCAGCAAGAGAAACAAAAAGAAAGTCAAATAAGGCATTATGTGAAAGATGTTCCAATTCTGGAAAATACCCTTAATGAGGACCAAACTTCCACACCATATGCCAAAAAGGATATTGTTCCTCTTACCAATGTTACTACCATTAGCCCTGCTTTCCTGGAAATCTCAAAAGAAAGACCCATTATCGTCCAAAAAGATATATTGACCTTTCTGTTATACCGTATTGCCCTGGACTGTGATTCTTTCCAGGATATCTGTCAGCTGCTAAAAACAGGTAACGACACCAAAAAACAAACCTTCTGGCATCATCAATTCGGCCAGACCTATAGTGAATCAGAGCTCCTATCCTATCTCAAACAGCTGGAAAGTGAACAACTTATCACTATCCAGGAGGAAAAATACTGCCAGCTCACCGAAATGGGGCGATTGATAACTTCCAAAGGTATCTCTTTTACAACCTATCTCCATTTTTTAAAATGGATTAAGGAGAGTCAGAAAGAAAATAGCAGTGAACTGGAAATTCTCTTCTTAATTGCTACCAGCAGTGATGGGGAAGAATTTTTTACTGATTATCCAGGAAGGGGAAGCAGAGTGATTAAAAATAAAAAGTCCTTCACCCATAAATGGAAAGAATTTTTACGCCTGCGTATGTTGAACCTAATTTTTGAACAGCAGGAAGAGGATAAACTAATTTTTCAGAATAATTTAAATATCAATAATATCAATAGCAATCCCTCTGAACTAAAAGAGGCACCATCCAAAAATGAACTAAAAAAGTATCTGGCTCTAAAAAATACCCTCCTCATGTATGACTGGATTACTGGCAGGGAATTAAAAGAAATAGAGCAAGATTATGGCCTTTTGGGAGGAGCTATTCAGAAAATGGGGGAAGGATTTTCCTGGCTGGCCGATGCCTTAGCCGCTCTTGCTATTGGGGTCGGCTGGAGAGAAGATAGATCTGGGGATTTAGAAAAAATTCAACAACTTTCCGCCAGATTAATTGTTGGTGTTGAACCGGCCGATCTCCCCCTGGCAAAATTACATATTCCTGGCTTAAGTCGTGGCTATATCCAGAGACTGGTGCAGGAAGGATACCAGGATGAACAATGCCTCCGGGAATTATCGGAAAAACAGCTTCAGCCATTACTGCCTGATTTATTGATTAAGAAAATAAAGGAATGGCTTAACTCAGGCTCCTCGAGCAAGAGTAATAAAAATAATATAAATAATAATAAAAATAATAAGATACACAGAAATAAATTAAACAAATCAAATCTTCCTTCAGACTATAAACATAATAAACATAATAAACATAATCAAAACCCCGAAGCACAGCCGAACAAAAATTACCCCCCACCTTTAAAAAGCGAAATAAAAAGCGAAATAAAAGGTGAAATAAAAAACGAAATAAAGGCAGTAATAACCATTAACCCTCATCGACCTGATCAGATTCTCTTTCTGGGTAAAGAGATAGCAGTAAACAAAATAGGCTATCAATTGATTCTTTTTCTGGCTCAAAATAAGGGGAAGGTAATATCCTATGAGCAGCTTATTGACACCCTCTGGCCAGATGATGAGGATGCCACCTACCATCGTCTCTGGTATCATCTCGGAAAATTGAGAAACAGTATGCAAAAAATTATGCAGGAGCAGCATAAAAATAACTATAACTTGGGTTTACCTGATTTATCTAATTTATCTGATAATTATCTTAAAGAAAAGTTGTTAAGAGTAATTCCCGGCAGAGGATTAATGCTGGCGGAAACGGTTTCAGTTGAAATTCCAACGGTCAGGGGAAATTCCCCTGAAACCCCTAAATTACCCTTAAGGTAATATTTATCACCCTCACCTTACCTCTCCCTTCTAAGGGAGAGGAATATGATGATGAGCATAACTGTATTCAGTTTTATTTAATAGACCATAGGTACAACATAAAATCCAGTATTCGGTATACGATATACGATATATCATTTTGTCATTGCGAGCATGCCTCTAAACATTAGTTTAGGGGCAGGCGTGGCAATCTCATACTATTATACCTACCTCTTTATCTAAAAACTGAGAACTGTAAACTGATAACTGATAAATGCAAACCATCTTTCAATTAATCCTGCAATTATTTTATCTCCCTTTTTGTATTTTATCCCCTTTTTTGCTTTTACAAGTAGAAGGATCGTTTCTAGCAATTGTTACCCGCAAGCACGCAATCAAAAAAGAAAGGAGGTGCCAAAATGCCAGTAGTAGTAATCCCTTATGATTCTGTTTTACAACTAAGATTGGTCACCGGTACTGATCCTGAATCAGGTAAGCCTATTATCCGGACCAAGAGCTTTAACCGGGTGAAAGATACCGCAGCCGAGCAGGATATCTTTGATGTGGCCAATCAACTGGTTAGCTTACAGAAATACAGCCTGGATGAAATAAGACTGAATCAATCATACCAGCTCACATCTTAGTAAAAATTGATAAAATCAAATCTGGAAATTAAAAAATAAAGAAAGGAGAAGAATATGGCTACCACAATTGGTGAGGTTACCAGCTATAAGAGACTCTATATGCAATTCAGAGATAGTGAAGGTAATTTAGTTAATCTAACCCTGGATAATCCTAAAAGTCTGGCTGAGGGAGATTATGCTGACCTTGAGGCTCAGGATGCCGCCATTGAGGCAGTGATGGATACCATTATTGCCAAAAACATTTTCCATAATAAAGGAAATGACCTGGTGGAAAAGGTCAATGCCCGCATCCTGGATTACCAATCTACTGATGTTATGGATGTCTCATAATAATTTCAATTTCACACTGTTCTAAAAAACAGAAAGGTGATGTGATGTGATGTCTTTACCGCCGGGCCCCTTTTCGGGGTTCCGGCCGGTCTTTTCTGAAAAATCAGAAGATTAAAAAATGAAAAATAAATATAGAAAACATTTAAATAAAAGAAAGGAGAAAGGACAATGCAGAGCTTATTCAGTAAATTTCTACTGGACGGTTTACTACTTTTTGCAGTCTCTATTGGATTTGGCTTCCTGAAAAATAAATTAGGCAATGATCGGGCAGAAACTATCAAAGAGGCCTTAATAACAGCAATGCTCTGGGCAGAGGAGGAATTTGGTATTGGTCAGGGTGATAAGAAATGGGAAGAGGCCTGGAAAAAACTGCTGGAGATTCTGCAAGATAAGAAGATAACCTTAAAGGCACAGGAAACAAGAGAATTACAGGCTATGATGAAAGCCAATATTAACCGGGTCAATCGGGAATATTATGATTCCCTGTTAAAAAAGAAAGCCTTTTACCAAAAAGAAGCAGCTATCAGGCAAAACATAGAGGAAAATAATTAATGTTGATTCAAAATAACATTAATCATATTAGAATTGCTGAGCATTTCTATCTTGATGAATTTCAATGTCCCTGTTGTAAAAAGGTAATGTTGCATTCACTTCTTTTGCAAAAAGTAAAAGGATTGAGGTATAAAATTCAAAAGCCAGTAATCATTACCTCTGGCTACCGCTGTCCAGATTACAATCTAAAAGTAGGTGGAGTAAAAAATAGTTACCATCTCCTGGGTTTGGCAGCAGATATTTATGTGCCAGGAATTAACCTGCTTGATTTATTAAAAGTAGCTGAGGAGATTGATTTTTCGGGAATTGGGTTTTATCCCCAACGGAATTTTTTGCATCTGGATATCCGCCCTGCTGGACCAGCCCGCTGGCAGGGCTAATAATAAATACTGGACTGAAAGGAGGAGAAAAGATATGGATTTAGCAAATTTATCAGAAATTATTGCTAATCAAGGCTTTCCTATTGCCCTGTCCATCTTTTTGATTTTCCGTATTGACCGATTTATGCAACAGCTGGTTTCTACTCAGAAAGAAGGTTATGAGCAAATTTTTAAACAGGTAGCTATGGTGCAGAAAACTTTAACTGAGCTAAACCAACAAAATCGTGATTATTATTCTCTATACTGTACTGAAATCCAGAGAGAACTAACCAGCATCAAAGCCCAAGCCCACCTAAGAGAAGCTTCTTAGCGCCTGGCTAAGAAGCTTCTCTTCTACTTAAATGATTGATACCTAGTACCACTTCTATTGTTACCTATTTATCTTATTAGTTATATTGGCTATATCCTTTCTATTTTCTTTATCTTACGCCCGGATTATAAAAATCCTTTTGCTCAGTTGGGTCAAATTGCCTTTTTTGAAACTCTTTCCGGATTACTAATATCTTCTTTTTTTTGATCAATTTTTTGATCAATATTTGCTAATTCTTCCTCTTTTTCTTTGCGGTATATTACTCCAGACAGTTGCTGAGCTACAAATTCCAGTAAGTCAATATCCTTTTCGCTGTATAGTCGAGCATTATCATAACTTTGTAAGGCCAGCACTCCTATAATTTTATGCTCCAGTTTTAATGGTACCGCCAGCCAGAGGTGAGTATTGGTCATCACATCCCAGGGCTGGATATACCCGTAAGATAACATCTTACGATACCGCTGGAAATCCATAAGTGTTGGTTTCCCAATTTTCAAAACATAATGGAAGATACTCTGAGTAGTACTGTAATTTTGGATAAACAATTCATCATCCCCGGAAGCCTCATCAGTATAGTACGGAAAGTTAAATTGTTGCTGTTTGTTATCCCAGAGGGCAATATAGAAATTGGTGGCTACTATAATCTTCTTTAGCTGTTGGTGAACCAGGGGATATATTTCTGGCAGTGGTAAGTCCGCATGAGTTAATTGAGATATCTGGTACAATGTTTGCCTTATTCTTCGCTCTTTCTTTAGAAAGGAGATATCCTGGAAAGAAAATATCATACCGGCCAGGCGGTTATCAACTTGGTTGTAAGTTCTATTAATCAGTGCCAGCAGACGGGTATTATCACTTCGAGAGACTACTGTTTCAAAAGAGGTATTATTGTTTGTTTTCAAAAAACTATGGTCTTCAGGTTTTAAACAATAGGCTAAAGCCTGGCCTTTTAGCTCCTCTTCCAAAAAACCAGTAAGCTCTTCAAAACAACGGTTTACATATAAAACAATTCCATCAATATCAGTGTAAACAAGGGCTACCGGGCTTTCTCTAAAAAGATTGAGATACTCCTGCCGTCCCTGCAGATACCTCTCTTCCAACTTTCTCAGCCGTTCTTCTGATGAAAAGTTCTGAGTGCTGATCTTGTTTCGAGTATTATTCTTCTTTTTATTATTAATTAGGTCCTGGTCAACCTTATTTTTTTTTGGTAATACTGCTGATTTTTTCAGGAATTTTTTCATCTCTAATTTAAACCTTAAAGCAATAATTTATCACCCTCACCACTCCCTCACCCTTGCCCTTTCTCGAGAACTATCAGGCAAGCATCAACAACTTGAGGGTCATAGAGGACGCCTCTGTTTTTTAATAATTCCTCTTTTGCTACCTCAATACCCAGCGCCGCCCGATAAGGACGATGTGAAGCCATGGCATTGAAGACATCCGCTACACAGATTATGCGAGCTTCTAACAAAATTTGCTCCCCCTTTAACCCCTGAGGATAACCGCTACCATTAATTTTTTCATGATGTTGATGGACAATCTCAGCAATGGGAAAGTCAAAAGATATCTCCTTTAGAATATTATAACCCAATTGTGGGTGATTTTTAACCAGGTTATACTCCACCTCATTTAAATGGCTGGGTTTGTTCAATATTTCAGAAGGCACATTAACTTTCCCAATATCATGAACCAAGGAGGCAATTCTGATCGATTCAATAACCTCTTTGGCCAGACCCATCTGCCGGGCAATGGCAGTGGCAAGATTGGCTACCCCTTCCTGGTGGCCAGCAGTATAAGGGTCTCTAATTTCCACTAATTTAGTTATAGCATAAATAATATCATTCTTGTTCTTATGTAACTGGCAATAATCCTGATAATTATGAATAGCAATAGCCAGACCAGACACAAAACTCTCTATCTTTTTTATACTTTTCTCGTTAAAGGCACAGGGTTTTTCACTTACAATACCTAAGGTGCCCAGTACTTTCCCTTCAAAAATAAAGGGGATTTTCATACCAGAACGAATCCATTCCAAACCTGGGATTACCGTCCAACGGGGATCTTTATAAGCCTCTGTGATTATTATTGGCTTTTTATTTTCAATGACCTCTTTATCTATCGGAAACTTATCCAGATCTTGCCTTAGATTCTGAACAATACTCTGGCAAGATGGCTCTTTATAACCATGAATAGCAATTACCCGTAACTGGTCATTTTCCAGTAAAGAAATGTCAGAGCCATCATGAGGTATAATTTTGGAGATAAAGTCTAATACTCGCCTTAATTTCGAGGTGAAATCCTTTTCGGAAATCAAACTGAGCACCATTTCTTGTTCCATATTAATTAAATTATTCCACTCTCTTTCCTTGACATGAAACATCTCTATTTTCTTTTCCTTTACTTTTTGCTCAGTTATATCAATACCCACACCAATAAGATAGTGAAAATCTCTGGATTCATAATAAACCTGCTTCCCTTGCCACTTAACTAATAATTCTTTCCCTTCCTTAGTAAGAACTATATTCTCATTTAGGGTAGGGGAATTATTTTTCTGTAGTTTGGAAAATATATTTTGCACTATATTGCGTTGCCTGAGAGGGACAAACTGCTTCAGGTAATCTTTATTTAACACTTCCTCTCTCTGGTATCCTAAGGCCTTGAGCATAGTTTTATTCATAAAACGGGTGCTGCCATCAGCATTAATAGCCACAAAATACACTGGGGCTTCTTCCAGTAGACTATATTGAAATTCTTTCTCTTTTGTTAAAATTCTTTCCATCTGATTATTACATCTCCAATACAAGATATTCAGGGGGCTTCGCCCCCTGAAACCCCTCAAAGATAATACAATTCAAAGAAATGCTATCTTGTTTTGCAAACAAGATATTCAGGGGAAATGTTTCCTCTGAAAACCATCAAATCAAAATGGTTGTCAATTATTAGTTCTCAGTTATAGTTTTTTCTTTTTCTTCTTATCCTCATACATCCGCTGGTCAGCTATAGTTATTAGTTTATCCAGGGGCATTGCTGCCTCTGGTAAATACTCCACAAAGCCCATGCTGAATTGGATCTGATAGTCTTTGCTTATTTTACGGTTTAAGGGAACTAATTTTTCTTCCAGTCTGCTTCTGATCAGGGGAGCCTCCTGTATAGAGGTATCTGGGAAGGCTAATAGAAATTCATCTCCTCCTATACGGCAGATGATATCAACCTCCCTTAAGGTGGATTTTAATAGATTGCCGACTTCTATTAAGATTTTGTCTCCCTCCTGATGTCCAAAATTATCATTGATTGCTTTAAAGTTATCGATATCTAAAAAAGCTATTAATATGGGTGACTTAAGGCGTTGTATTAATTTTATTTGCTGTTCTAGCAATTCCAAACCATATCTACGATTGTAACAGCCGGTCAAACTATCGATGCGTGATAATTTCTCTAATTGTTCTTCAAATTTTTTTCTTTCGCTAATATCTATATAAGTACAAATAATTCCACAGGCTTTTCCATCAATAAAGACCGTAGAACCGGATATAAAGGCTGGAAATATGGTGCCATCTTTCTTTTTCCGAATGGTCTCCAATTGGATATAACCTGAAGAAAGTGCTTTTTTATCAATCTCTTTTCCTTCCTCTATTTTCTCAGGGGGATGAATAATCCCACAATTGGCATTTTTCCCTTTAATCTCTTCAAGGGTATAGCCAAAAAGCTCGCTAAAACGTTTGTTGATATCTAAAATGGTCCCCTTCTCATCAATATAAAGCAATGCTTCGGAATGGCTCTGGAACAGACTGGCAAATTCCTGCTGGCTCTTTTGTAAGGCCTCTTCATCCTGTTTTCGCTTAATAGCAATTGAGACCTGAGAGGAAATTATCTCCATTAACTTAATATCTTCCTTAGCATATTGAGCAGGATCTTTATAGCTTTGAACCACAAGGGCACCTATGGTTTCTCCTTTAATTTTAAGAGGAACACCAAGCCAGGCCTGACGCTGGCTACCAAACCACGCCTCATATTCTTTAAATACCGGATTCTCAGGAATAGTTTTCTGATTAACAAGAATAGGTTTCCCAGTTTTAAATAGATAGGCTATGAGAGAATGGTGGTCAAGTGGTCGAGAATGATGAGTGCGCTGGAATTCATCCACATTATATGGAAAATATATTTCCCCTTTCTCCTTATCCAATAGTGCTATATAAAAATTAGTGGTATCAATTAGCTTACTTAACTCTCGGTGAATAATGCGATAAAGAGAGACCAGAGAAAGGGTAGAATTGGCAGCTTTAGAAATATTATACAAAACTTGCTGTATTAATTCGTTACGCTTACGTTCCGAAATATCAGTATAACTTCCCAAGGTACCTATTACTTCTCCATTAACAATAACCGGAGAACCGGATATAGAAACTGGGAATAAAGTTCCATCTTTTTTCTTCCTTATGGTCTCATAATTTCGATAACCACTGGATAAGGCCTTGCTTACTAATTTTTCTCCTTCTTCTATTTTATCAGGTGGATGAATCATCCCGTCATAAATATATCTTCCTTTAACTTCTTCTAAAGTATAACCAAAAAGCTCGCTAAAACGAGGATTTATATCTATAATCTTGCCATTTCTGTCCAGATAATCTAAAGCCTCCAAACTACTTTTAAATAGACTCCTAAATTCTTGCTGACTCTTGCGTAAAGCCTCTTCTTGTTTTTTCCGTTCTGTTATATCTACAAAAATACCTTCTACCCCTAACAATTCTCCAGATTCATGGTAATAATATTGGCTATTAGTGGAAACAATGATAGGAACTCCCTCTTTATTTTTTAAAATAACCTCATAATCTTTGATTATCCCTCCCTTATTTTTTAAGGCTGCTAAAAACTTTGCCCTATCTTCCGGTTTATAGTATAAATCCCGGGCAATGTTTTTACCGATAATCTCTTCTTCAGACTGGTATCCAAATAGTTTAACCCCGTAGGGATTCATGGTTATAATAGTTCCATCCCTATCTACTTGGTAATAAGTGGCGGGCATATTATTAAAAAGATTGCGGTATTTTCTTTCACTTTCCGCTAATCTTGCTAACATTTCTTCCTCTTCGCTGATATCCTGGTAGAAGGCTACAATAGTTTTACTACCACCCTCTTTAATAACTGCAGCAACAGTAATAATAACGGGTAGAAGTGTTCCATCTTTCTTTTTGCGAATGGTTTTATATTTGATATCCTCTCCAGCCAGAGCCATCTGAGTCAGCTGTTTACTTTCTCTAATCGTTTCTTCTTCAGGAAAAATCATTCCCTCATTGATATTTTTTCCTTTAAGCTCCTCTAAAGTGTAACCAAATAATTCAGTGAACTTTCTATTTATATTCAGAATAATTCCCTTTTCATCATGATATATTCCGGCCAGGGGGCTGTTTTGAAACAAATCGGCAGCTTCTTTCTGAGTCTTTGGTAAAAGTTCTTCTTTCTTCTTAATTTCTATTTCTATAGGGTCATTAAAGTGCAAAAAAGGGAGTAAATGCCAAATACCCATAATTTAGCCCTCCAAAATACAATAACAATAATATGTTCAGGGGAAGTTTCCCCTGAAACCCCTCACATCAAAATGGTTTTCAGTTATTGGTTCTCAGTTTTTAGACCAAAGATACAAGTATAATAGTATGAGATTGCCACGCCTGCCCCTTGCCCCTTAACTGGTGTTAAGAGGCAAGAGGCAGGCTCGCAATAACCTTTTGCTTTGGTAGTTTATCTTATAATATCTAATATCGAAATTGCTTTGCAATTAGTATATTCAGGGGAGGTATCCCCTGAAACCCCTCAAATAAAATACAATTCAAGAAAATGCTATCTTGTTTACCAACAAGATGTTCAAGGGGAAGAATTCTCCTTGACAACCCCTGAAATAACTTCTAACTAGCAACTGTATTGAAACGATATACGTTATACGTAATACGGTATACCATTTTGTCATTGCGAGGAGCGAAGCGACAAAGCAATCTCATCCACTTATACCCGCATGTTTTATCTGAAAACAGTTAACTGCAAACTGATAACTATATTTATCACCCTCACCTTACCTCTCCCTTCTAAAGGAGAGGATAGAGAGAGGTGTAAAAATATATTATTTCTTATCTAAAAAGAGTATTTTATAGTATC
>DKFO01000006.1 GCA_002452835.1 Candidatus Atribacteria bacterium UBA6794
AAGGCTTGACCGTATCTCTCTAGAAAACTAGTATTGAGTCGTGAGTATCGAGTATCGAGTCTGAAGAACTGCTACTCACAGGTTTCTTGTCTTGAACTAACTACTAACGACTAAATACCAGATACTGTATTTAACTAAAAACTAAAAACTACTAAGATAGTATTGAGTCGTGAGTATCGAGTATCAAGTCTGAAGAATTGCTACTCACAGGTTTCTTGTCTTGAACTAACTACTAACGACTAAATACCAGATACTGTATTTAACTAAAAACTAATAACTACTAAGATAGTATCGAGTCGTGAGTATCGAGTATCGAGTTCGAAGAACAGATACTCATAGACTTCTTTTCTTTAATCTTTAACTAATAACTAATAACTATAAACTAAAAACTAATAACTAGCTTGCCTTTCTGTTTATTTTGGTTTCCCGGTGGTCATAGCGGAGGGGAACCACCTGTTCCCATCCCGAACACAGTAGTTAAGCCCTCCAGCGCCGATGGTACTGCAGGTTTATCCTGTGGGAGAGTAGGACACTGCCGGGAATTTTTTATTGGAGGGGAATGATGGGAGATAATGAAAAAAAAGATATATTAGGAAGAAAAATTGAAAAAATAATTACCTGGATTAGAGCAAAGGTAAAAGAAGCAGGTAAGAAAGGAGTCATTTTTGGTTTAAGTGGAGGAATTGATTCAGCAGTTATTGCTGTTTTATGCCAGAGAGCATTTCCAGAACATACCATATCCTTAATATTATCATGTGAAAGTCAAGAGTTTGATATTCAAGATGCCATGAGCATCATAAAAAAATATCATATTAATTACCGCAATATTGATCTTACCCCAGTTTATCTCCAATTATTATCCCTTATTGATCCTGGTGATAAATATAATAATAAAATAGCCAGAGCTAACCTAAAACCGAGATTGAGGATGACAGTGCTTTATTATTTTGCTAATATTTTTGATTATTTAGTAGTTGGTACTGGTAATAAGAGTGAAATTTCTATTGGTTATTTTACCAAATATGGAGATGGAGGAGTAGATATTCTACCATTAGGAAATAGCCTGAAAAGTGAAGTAATTGAAATGGCTCAATTTTTAGAGATACCTCAGCATATCATATCAAAACCTCCTTCGGCAGGACTATGGGAAAATCAAACCGATGAAGGAGAAATGGGCTTTAGTTACGAGCAATTAGATTATTTTTTGACTTACGGAAAACTAAAAGATAAAAAAGTGGAAGACATTATTAAAAGAATGCATCAATTAAGTGCTCACAAACGAACTATACCACCAGTACCTGAAAATTAAGTAAAAATAACTAAAAGATAAAAAGTTTTCTTATTCATGATTAGGTTTTCATGTTGATAAGAGTAATTGCCACAGTTTTTTTATTATGTTAAAATAAAAGAAATTTTAAAGGGGTATCCTATATGTCAGGACATTCGAAATGGAGTACCATTAAAAGAAAAAAAGGTAAAGCTGATGCTGAGAGGGGTAAATTATTTGGTAAAATAAATCGTCTTATTTCTGTTGCAGCTCGTAATGGTGCAGATCCGGAAACAAATGTTGAATTACGAAATGCCATACAGGTTGCTAGAGAGAATAATATGCCTAATGAAAATATTGAAAGGGCAATTAAGAGAGGAACTGGCGAGATTGAAGGGGTATCATATGAGGAAGTTATTTATGAAGGTTATGGACCTGGTGGGGTAGCAGTTTTAGTGAAGGCTCTTACTGATAATCGAAACAGGACTGTTTCTGAAATACGAAAAATATTTTCTAAACATGGAGGAAACTTGGGTTCTACCGGTTGTGTAGCCTGGCTTTTTTCCCAGAAAGCATATTTTGCCTTTGATAGAGGAAAGGTTGATCAGGATAAAATACTTGATTTAGCCTTAGAAGTAGAGGTAGAAGATATTGAGATAGATGAAAAAAATATAGAAGTAACCTTACCTCCCTCCGATTTTGAAAAATTTAAACAATTGTTGGCAAAAAATCAGATAGAATATACCATAGCTGAGATTACTATGATTCCCCAGACGACTGTAGATTTGGAAGGTAAAAAGGCAGAACAAATGTTAAACTTAATGGAACAATTGGAAGACCAAGATGATGTCCAAAATGTTTATGCCAATTTCAATATTGATGAACAGATTATGGAAGAGCTTTCTGCTGGATAGGGGTAGAATTTGATTATACTGGGTGTTGATCCGGGTTTAAATCATACTGGTTATGGGCTGGTAGAGATGCAAGAAGAGAAGATAAGAGCGCTGGATTATGGTTGTATTGATAATAAGATAGATGATAGTTTACCAGAGAAGATTAAAAAAATTCATTTTGAACTCTGTGACATTATTAAAAAATTCTCTCCTCATGAATTAGTGATTGAGGAGATATTTTTTAGTAAAAATACCAGAAGTGCTATTAATGTTGGTAAGGTTTTTGGAGCTGTTACGTTAACTGCCATGCTGGTAGGAATTGACTTTTTTGTATATACCCCCTTACAGGTAAAGCAAGCAGTAGTAGGGTATGGTAGGGCTACCAAATATCAAGTACAGGAAATGGTAAAGGTATTATTAAGTCTGACTGCTATACCTGATTCAGAGCATGCCGCAGATGCTTTGGCAGTGGTGATTTGCCATATTCATACTAGATATTAATTAGGTTAGATAAATATGATATCTTTTTTAAAGGGAAGGGTGGAGTCAAAAGAAAGTGGCTCCATTGTTGTTAATGTAAATGGGGTAGGGTATCTGGTTCAGGTTCCCTTCAGTGATAAATTTAACTTAAATCAATCTCCACAGACTATCTATACTTACTTGTATGTCAGGGAAGATCGCATTGCTTTGTATGGTTTTTCAAATCAGAGTGAGCGAGATTTCTTTAAAATATTAATTGATACACCAGGTATTGGACCCAAGGTAGCACTAAATATAATTTCCGATATGGGACCAGAGCGTTTTCAATATGCTGTTTTGGAAGAAAATATAACTCTAATCAGTCATATTTCTGGCATAGGTCCAAAATTGGCTAAAAAAATTATCTTGGAATTGAAAGAAAAATTCAGGCAGTTTAAGCCAGACCTGGATATAGTATCAGTGCCAGAAGAAAAGAAAGACTTTGTCGAGGAAGGGATTGAGGCATTGAAAGCGTTAGGTTATTCGGATAGAGAAGCAAAGCAAAAAATATTAAAGGCTCTGGGAAAATTGAAAAATCAGAAATCAATTACCATTGAAGAATTAATAAAAGAGTCTCTCAATAAAGTATAGACAAAAATAAGCTATTAAAAAGAATTAGTATTGATTGAAACTAAATTTTTAAAAAATGTTCTTATATTTATATATTTGGCCATGAAAAAAAAAGAAGATTTAATTGAACAGGATTTGAAAACTGAGGGTTTAGATTCCGAAGCAAATCTGAGACCACAAAAATTAATATATTTTATTGGACAACAAAATGTAAAGAATAACCTTGCTATTTATATTCAGGCAGCTTTACAAAGGAATGAACCAATTGACCATATTTTGTTATATGGACCACCGGGTTTGGGGAAAACGACCTTAGCCAATATTATTGCCAAAGAGATGGGTGTCAATATTAAAATGACTTCCGGTCCAGTTATAGAGAGGGCTGGTGATTTAGCTGCCATTCTGACCAATCTTAAAGAAAAAGATATTCTGTTTATTGATGAGATACATCGACTAAATCGTTCAGTGGAAGAAATACTTTATCCCGCTTTAGAGGATTTTGCCCTGGATATTTTAATTGGCAAAGGTCCCAGTGCCCGCTCTATTCGCATTGATTTACCTAAATTTACCTTAATAGGTGCCACTACTAGAACTGGTTTAATAACTTCACCATTAAGAAGCCGTTTTGGAGTGATTTCTCGCATAGGTTATTACAATGAAGAAGAACTGCAGCAGATTATTGTACGTTCTGCTCTTATCCTGGGAATCAAAATTGAAGAAAGCGCTTCCTGGGAAATTGCGAAACGTTCACGAGGAACACCTAGAATTGCCAATCGGCTATTAAAGAGAGTTCGTGATTATGCTCAAATTGAAGGTGAAGGAATAATAAGTGAGAAAATAGCTATTTTTGCTCTTAAGAAAATGGGCATTGATGATCAGGGATTATGTGAAATTGATAAACGGTTATTATTAACAATAATAGATAAATTTAAAGGGGGGCCTGTTGGACTCGATACTCTTTCTGCTTCCTTAAATGAAGATAAAGAAACAATATGTGATGTTCATGAACCTTATCTTTTACAGAAAGGTTTTTTAGCCAGAACATCACAGGGAAGAAAAATAACGGAAATAGCTTATCGATATTTTGCTCAGCATAAATATCAGCCTTCCAGAGATGATAATTCCACCCTATTTTGAGCAAGTGGTGAGGAAAAAAGATGAATGGTATGAATGCTATTGCTAAGATATTAATAATAATGGGAATTATGATGTTAGTTGCCGGTCTAATTTTTTTGTTGCTGGGTAGGCTACCTTCTTTTTCCTTTCGATTGCCAGGTGACATCTTAATCAAGAGAAAAAACTTTGTTTTTTATTTCCCATTAGGGTTATGTATTTTAATTAGTATCCTATTGACTCTCCTGTTTCGAATTTTTAGATAATATTTTAGTCTTTTCTCTCAACATCAAAATAATGAGGTCGGTTAATGAAAAAATATTTAAAAGGTAACAGTGTTAGAGATAGCCAAGAAAAAAAATATTATTTCTGGTTGGGATTATTTTGCTTAATTATGGTTATATTTTCTATTAACCTGGAAGTGAAGGCGTCTGTTCCTATTTTAAGAGTCGGCATTTTTTTAGATTGTAAAGAGATTACTTTAAAAGGTGACCAGGGATTGGAGATTTATGAAATTCCTACTAAGAAAAGTTTATTTGTTCAAAAAGATAACAAATCTTTAAAAATAATTGCGGAACCTAAGGGAGTAAAAATTAATAACCAGTCTTTTAAAATTAATCAGGGAATTAAGGTTATTCCCACAGGTAATGGTTTCCTTCATGTAGAGGATAAAAAATACCGTGGCCATATAGAAATAAACATTCATCAATCTCTTTTAAGGGTAATTAATGTTATTGAAATAGAAGAATATCTTTATGGAGTCTTGAAAAAAGAAATATCCCCTGAATGGCCAGCAGAAGCATTGAAAGCCCAGGCTATTGCTGCCAGAACTTTTGCTCTTTCCAATATGAATAAATATATTGAGCAAGGTTACCATATTTGTGCTACAACTAATAGTCAAGAGTATGGTGGTGTTTTTCATGAACATCCTGCTACCAATAAAGCAGTAAATGATACTCGTGGTATTGTTGCTATATATGAAGGGGAACCTATCAATGCAGTGTACCATTCTGATAGTGGTGGATATACTGAAAATAGCGAGGATGTCTGGGGTAGCTATGTTCCTTATTTAAGAAGTATTTCTTCAGAATATGAAGAAATTGTAACTCCACCCAATCATCAATGGAATTGTTCTCTCACAGAACAAGAAATTTTATCCAAATTAAATCAACAGGGTTTGAAATTAAATGCTATTGAAGAAATTATGGTAAGTGATAAAACAGATGCTGGTAGAGTAAAATCAGTAGCTATTATAGGAGGCAATAAGCAGATTACTCTTAAGACTAATGATTTTAGATTAATTCTAGGGCCAAAATTAATTCGAAGCTCTCTCTTTACCGTAGAGAAGAAGGGGGGTAGCATACTAGTAAAGAATCCTAAAAAAAGCGAATCTACTATAGCAACACAAGATAGCAATTTAGAGGAAAAGACTATTAGTGAAATACTAAAAGAAGATCGAGATTTTACTATTCCTGAGTTACTGGCTCTCTTAAACCGACCAAAAGGTGATTTGAAACCACCAGCTACAGCAAAGGCAGAAGTTGAACAAACGCAAGTATCTGAAGATTTAACTTTTACCTTTCATGGTAGAGGGAATGGTCATGGAGTTGGACTTTCCCAATGGGGAGCTTACGGTATGGCTACCCTGGGCTATAACTATGAAGCAATATTAAAGTATTATTACCAGGGAATTCAGTTAACCAAGCTATATTAAAAGAGAAAGTATTTACTTGAGGCAAACAATGGATATTACCCTTTTTGATTTCGAATTACCTCCTTCTTATATTGCCCAGGAACCATTAAAAAAGAGAGATGATAGTAAATTAATGATTTTAAATAGGAAAACTGGCTTAGTAGAACATAAGAAATTTTTTCAAATTATTGATTATCTGAAGCCAGATGACCTTTTAGTATTAAATGATAGTAAGGTAGTTCCTGTTCGGTTAGTAGGTTACAAGAAAAAAACTGGTGGTAAAGTAGAAGTGCTACTCATTAAATCAGTTTCAGACTACCTCTGGCAGGTCTTATTGAAACCAGGTAGGCGAACCCCGCCTGGCACGGAGATAATCTTTTCCTCTCAACTTAAAGGTGTGGTTATAGGGAAGGATGAAAAAGAAGGAGTTTATCTTCTGGAAATACAAGTAAAAGGAAATTTTCGAGAAATACTTGGTAAAATTGGTAAAATGCCCACACCACCTTATATTAAAAAAGAGTTACAAAACCCTTCCTCTTATCAGACTATCTATGCTAATCAGGAGGGTTCTTTAGCTGCTCCTACTGCTGGTATCCATTTTAGCAAAGAACTACTGACCGAAATTGAGAGAAAAGGAATTGAAATTATTTATTTAACCTTACATATTGGCCGGGGAACTTTTGAATTGGTGAGGGATAACCAGGTCGAAAATCACCAGATGAAAGAAGAATGGTATTCTATATCTTCTGAAAATGCCAGGATAATTAATCAGGCAATTTTAGATAAGAGGAGGATTGTAGGAGTAGGCACCTCGGTAACCCGAACTCTGGAATCTGCTTTTGTTCAAGATAGAGTCTCTGAAGGCACTCGCTGGACGAACTTATTTATTTACCCAGGATACCAATTTCAGGTGCTGGGGGCTCTTGTTACCAATTTTCATTTACCCAGGTCTACACCTCTTCTGCTGGCAGCTGCCTTTGCTGGCAAAGATCTTCTTTTAAAGGCCTATCGTGAGGCTATACATAAGCATTATCGCTTCTATAGTTTTGGAGATGCCATGTTTATTATCTAATTTCTCTTTAAGTTTTTCTTTTAGTATCCTTATGTTAATAAACTAAAGAATAACTGGTAATTTATTTAAATGTCTATAGAGTTTAAGATTATTAAAGAAGTAAATACTTATAACCAAAATAAGGCAAGGGCAGGAATTCTCAAAACTGAGCATAGTGTTATAGAAACCCCGGTCTTCATGCCGGTAGGAACCCAGGCTACTATAAAGGGAATATTACCCAAAGAAATTGATGATTTAGGTTTTTCCATAATTTTGTGTAATGCCTATCATCTTTTTTTAAGACCAGGTCATCAACTTATTTATAAATGTGGTGGATTACATCATTTTATGGGCTGGGATAAATCCATCTTAACTGATAGCGGGGGATTTCAGGTCTTTAGTTTGGGTAAGATAAATAAAATTAATGATGAAGGAGTTACTTTTCAATCTTATATAGATGGTTCCAGACATTTTATTAATCCTCAAAAGGCTATGGAAATCCAGATGGCATTAGGTTCTGATATTGCCATGGTATTTGATCAATGTGTTCCCTATCCCTCCACTAAATATGAAACACAGATTGCTGCAGATAGGACTTACAAATGGGCCAAGGAGTGTCAGAAGTATCATAATCGGGAAAATCAGTCCTTATTCGGTATTATTCAGGGTGGATTATTCCCGGATATTCGCAAAGAGAATAGCAGGAAACTGGTTGATTTGGAATTTCCAGGCTATGCTTTAGGAGGTTTAAGTGTAGGAGAACCGAAGTCATTAATGTATGAAATACTGGAAACTATAGTACCATTGCTTCCGGAAGAAAAACCCAGATACTTAATGGGTGTGGGAGCACCAGAATCAATCATCGAGGGAGTTAGTAGGGGGATTGATATGTTTGATTGTGTTTTACCTACTAGAAATGGTAGAAATGGCTGCCTTTTTACTCATCATGGAAAAATATCAATTACTAATGTCAAGTATAAGGAAGATTTTACTCCTCTTGATCGTAATTGCCACTGTTACACCTGTCAGAATTTTACCCGTGCGTATTTGAGACATCTTTATATGGCTAAAGAGATGTTGGCACCAATTTTAGGAACCATTCATAACCTTTATTTTATGAATCAGCTGATGAAAGGGATAAGAGAAGCTATTTTAGAAAACAATCTGGAATCTTTTCAGAAAAATTTTTATGAAAATTATTTAGTTCAGGAGGAAGAACTATAAAAAAAAGATATTCAGGGGAAGTATCCCTGAAAACCCTGAAATTAAAATCAAGATATATTGTTCCTTAATTTAGCAAATAATACTTATATTTTATAGTATCAGAATTTTTTAAAATTCTGATGCTATAAAATATTTGCTAAATACAAATTAATTAGGTATAATTTAAAAGAATTTTAAAAAGAAAGGATGAAATAAATGTCTCAAGGAATTCAGTCGTTTTTACCATTAATTATTATATTTGCTATTTTTTATTTTATACTGATACGACCTCAACAACAAAGGCAAAAAAAGCATCAGGAAATGTTAAATAGTTTAAAGGTAGGGGATAAAGTAATAACTATTGGTGGAATATTTGGGATTATAAGAGAAATTAATGGTGATGTGCTAACTTTAGAAGTTTCCAAAGATGTTAAAATAAACACCACTAAAAATGCTATTGGCTCAAAAAGGGAGCAATAAAATTCAGTGAGCAACTGAATGGAAAAGCTTAAGGGCAGTTTTTTTAGCTGCTCTTAAGCTTATTTTTCTAATACCTTCACCTCACCTTCTTCCTCAAAAGGAGAGGGAAGGAAAAGGGTGATGAATCATTATCTTAAGGGGAGTTTCTCCCCTCTTATATATTTAAAGGAGTTATTTAGACATGAAGAGGTTGAGGATATTAAGGCTAATTCTAGTCATTTTGGTCATTGGGGTTGCCATTTTTTACACTTTTCCTTTAGAAAAAAATATTAACTTGGGTCTTGATTTACAAGGTGGTTCTCATATCGTTTTAGAATGTATTGATTCACCAAATGCTCCAGTAGACAATGATGCAGTAAACAGAGTTATAGAAATTATTACCAATCGAATTAATCCAGAAGGGGTAAAAGAACCGGTCATTCAACGTCAGGGTGAAAGAAGGATATTAGTCCAATTACCAGGCATGGATGATCCTCAGGAGGCAGAGGATCTAATTGGAAAGACTGCTCTATTAGAATTTAAAGATGAGAATGGTGAAACATTATTAACAGGAGCCCATTTAAAAAATGCTAGAGCCTCTTTTGATCGTTTCGGTAGACCTAATGTAATATTAGAATTTGATGAAGAGGGAGCTAAATTATTTGAACAGGCAACTTTAAAAAATGTGGGTAAAGTCTTAGCTATTACTTTAGATGGCCAAGAAATTTCTGCTCCAGTAGTACAAGAGCCAATTCCCAGTGGTGAAGCTTCTATAGTTGGGCAGTTTACTGTAGAGGAAGCCCAGAGGTTAGCATTATTACTTAGAAGTGGTGCTCTTCCGGTTGAGGTAAAAATTTTAGAGAATCGTTCAGTTGGACCAACTCTGGGTAGAGATTCTATTAATCGTAGTTTAAAAGCGGGGATAGTGGGATTATCTTTGATACTATTATTTATGGTTATTTTTTATAAATTGTTCGGACTGATAGCTGATCTGGCCTTATTGATATGTCTGCTTTTGGTAATGGGAGGATTAGCGATATTAAATGCTACTCTAACTTTGCCTGGTATTGCTGGAATTATCTTAACAATTGGTATGGCAGTTGATGCCAATATTCTAATATTTGAGAGAATAAAAGAAGAATTGAAATTGGATAAAACATTTAGAGCATCTATTGAAGCTGGCTTTTCTAAAGCATTTAGAACAATTTTCGATGCCAATGTTACTACCTTAATTGCTGCTATAGCACTTCTGTATTTTGGTTCAGGTCCTATTAGGGGGTTTGCGGTAACTTTAAGTATAGGAATTGCCGCCAGTATGTTTACCGCAATTGTGGTAACCAAATTAATTTTAGAATTATTAGGGCAACGTCTGCATAAAAATGCTTTAGTTTGACGTTCTAGATAGGGGAGGAATATTAATGGAATTTATTAAAGATACAAACATAAAGTTTAGTGCTCGCAGAAAAAATTTTTATCTTATTTCTGTTATTATAATATTAATAGGTCTTATTTCTTTGTTATTTCAGGGTTTTAATTTTGGTATAGATTTTGCAGGAGGAACATTAATTCAGCTTAAATTTGAACAGGAAGAAGTAACAGTAGCAGAGATCCGAAGTGCGTTAGCTGAGATGAACTTAGCCACCAGTACTATTCAGTCTTTATCTCCCAATGAGTTTGTTATAAGAACGAGTCAGATTGAACTGGAAGAGAGAAAGGAAATATTAGAAAAGATCGAAAATAAGATTGGACCATTTGAGATATTAAGAGTAGAAATGGTTGGTCCGGTTATCGGCGAATCTTTAAAACGATTAACCATTTTTGCCATTGTTTTTGCTTTAATAGGTATTATCTTATATATTACGTTAAGGTTTGAATTTAGATTTGCTATTACCTCTATTATTGCCTTAGTCCATGATGTTTTAATTGCTCTTGGTATTCTCTCCGTTTTACAGAAGGAAATTACCATACCTGTTATTGCTGCTATTTTAACTATTGTTGGTTATTCAATTAACAATACCATCGTCATTTTTGATCGATTAAGAGAAAATCTGAAATTAAAGCCACGCACTGCCTTAGAAGAAATAGTCGATTTGAGTATTAATCAATCTCTAAGTAGAACTATTAATACTGCTTTCACTACTTTGTTACCAGTATTGGCTCTCTATTTCTTTGGTGGCACCTTGTCTGATTTTGCTTTTGTCTTGTTGGTAGGTATCACTATAGGAACTTATTCTTCCATTTGTATAGCCGGACCTTTGCTTTTAGAATTAAAGAAAAAAGGTAAAAAGCCAGTTAAAGCAGTATCTTCCACTAATCAAAAAGCGAAAGAGCAGCAAGATATTAAAATTATAAAAAAAACTAAGAAGAAAAAAGCTAAAGTAAAATAGATTACCAGGTGAGAAAAAATTATTTAAATTTAAATTAATAAAAAATGAAAAAAGTGTACTATTATAGCATTACATTATTTTATAGTATCGGAATTTCGAAAAAATTC
>DKFO01000020.1 GCA_002452835.1 Candidatus Atribacteria bacterium UBA6794
CCTACTAAAATTTTACACTATCTCTACTAAATTTTACCTTTAGCTATCTTTTCTATAGATAACAATTGATCCATAATAATCAATTTTCCATTTTTAGATATTTAAAATATTTTTTATCTCTTCCTCAAACTCCCTCCAGAAGATAAGAATTCATCGATTGCCCGAGCAGCTACCTTACCATCTCCTACTGCCGAGATTACGGTAGCTGAACCACGAACAATATCTCCTCCGGCAAAGACCCCTGCTCTGGTAGTGGCTTTGGTATCATCATCTATGATAAAATAACCCCATTTATTGGTCTTTACTCCAGTGGCACTACGAGCTATTATCGGATTAGCAGAAGTGCCGATAGCATCAATGACCATATCCACTTCGAGAAGGAAGTTAGAACCAGGGATAGGAATAGGTCGCCGTCGACCCGATTCATCTGGCTCTCCCAGTTCCATCTTCAGACATTCCATTCCGATGACCTTACCTTTATCATCTCCCAATATCCTGATAGGGAGGGTAAGAAAATGAAAGATAATCCCTTCTTCTTCGGCGTGATGGACTTCCTCTTCCCGGGCTGGGACTTCCTGACGAGAACGGCGATAGACAATATAGGACTTCTCAGCTCCTAACCTTAAGGCCGTGCGGGCAGAATCCATTGCCACATTTCCGGCCCCGATGGTGGCTGCTCTTTTACCTATCTTAATCGGGGTATCATATTCTGGAAAAGCATAAGCCTTCATTAAATTAGAACGGGTGAGAAATTCATTAGCGGAATAAACCTCATTTAAATTTTCTCCCGGAATATTCATAAACCGAGGGGCACCAGCTCCATTAGCTAAGAAGATAGCATCATATTCTTTAGCTAATTGGTCTACACTAACGGTGGCCCCTACCACAAAATTAGTGATTACTTTTACCCCCAATCTCTCAATCTCTTTTATTTCGTATTCTACAATAGCTTTAGGAAGACGAAACTCGGGGATACCATAGACTAATACCCCTCCTGGTCGGTGGAGGGCCTCAAAAAGGTCTACCTGATAACCTAGCTTAGCCAGGTCGGCAGCACAGGTCAGGCCCGCTGGCCCAGAACCGACTACGACAACCTTCTTTTTCTTAGGAGTAAGAGCAGGTAGTTCTCCATGGATGTTATTCTCTCTGGCCCAATCAGCCACAAAGCGCTCCAATCGGCCGATGGCAATGGGCTTTTTCTGTTTTTCTAAGATACAATATTTCTGGCATTGTTCTTCTTGAGGACATACCCTGCCGGTTATAGCCGGAAGGTTATCGGTCTTTAAAATCTCCAGATAGGCAGAAGCAAAATCCTCTTCTACTATCTTTTGGATAAACTGAGGGATATTAATCTCTGCTGGACAGCCCTGCATACATTTGGGATTTTTACACTGCAGGCATCTTTGGGCCTCATAAACTGCCTGTTCTGGGGTATAGCCTAAAGGTACTTCTTTAAAATTTCGGATACGCTCTTCATGGTCTTGCTCGGGCATAGGGACCTGTTCTCTTTTCATCCTTTCTTTAGGAGGTATCACTTTAGCCATTAATTTGCCTCCTTCCGCAGGTACAAGTTCGATTAAGTTCGTGATAGAAGTCCCAAGATCTTTTTTCCGCCTCTTGATAACGGGATAGCCGGTGCATAAATTCTTCCCAGTTTACTAGTTGTCCATTAAATTCCGGACCATCAGTGCAGACAAATTTAGTCTCTCCCCCGATGGTAACTCGGCAGGAACCACACATCCCGGTTCCGTCTACCATAACGGAATTCAGACTAACGATAGTATCTACGGGATAGGATTTGGTAGTCTCACAGGTGACCTTCATCATAATGGCCGGACCGATAGACCAGACCTTTTTAATGGTTTTATCCTGCTCTAAGAGTTCTTTTAAAACCTGGGTGACAAAACCCTTTCGACCATAACTACCATCATCAGTAGTGACCAGCAGTTGGGAGGAGGCTTTTCTCAGTTCCTCTTCCATAATAATTAGTTCTTTGCTTCTGGCTCCGATAATGGAGATTACCTTATTACCGACCTCTTTTAGGGCTCGAGTAATAGGATGGATACAAGCAATCCCCGTTCCTCCACCTACGGTTACCACGGTCCCGTGGTTTTCAATCTTAGTCTTCCGGCCTAAGGGACCAATAAAGGAGAATAATTTATCCCCTTCTTCTAAGGTAGAAAGCTCATCAGTAGTCTTACCTGCTATCTGAAAGACGATGCGAATTAGTCCCTTTTCCCGGTTAAAATCGGCAACGGTTAAAGGGATGCGTTCCCCTTTTTCCTTAATCATCAGAATAGTAAATTGACCGGGTTGGACGGAGGAAGCTATCTCCGGTGCTTCTATCCACATCGAATAAATAATTTCGTTCAATCTTTCTTTTTGGATTATTTGGTACATTCAGTATCCTCTGTTTTTTATTTAATCTTTATCTTTTCTAATTCTGGCTTTTCCCTGCACTCCTTTTCAAAGGCCTTTCCCCTCATTAGATTCTTATAATCTTTATCTTGAAAAGTATATTTAAAGTTAGTATGAATATCATAAGTGCCTTCTAGTAAGGCTACCACATCTTCTACGAAGACCAATTCTTCATCGGTAGGTATAATGAATATCTTTACCTTAGAGTCGAAAGCAGAGATATCGGATTCGGCATTTCTGGTTCGGGCTATCTTGTTCTTTTCGGGGTCATACTTAATTCCTAAAATTTCTAATCCTTCCAGTATCTTTGCCCGAATAACATCACTCATCTCCCCGACTCCAGCAGTAAAGATTAGGGCATCCAGTCTCCCTAAGACGGCGGCATAGGCCCCGATATATTTCTTCAGGCGATAAGCTTCCATCTCGATGGCTAATTGAGCCCTTTTGTCTCCTTGGGAGGCAGCTTTTATTACATCTCTTCTATCGATGTATTTACCAGTTATTCCCAATATCCCGCTCTTTTTATTTAAGATTTTATCCATCTCCTGGGGAGAATAGCCTTCTTTTTGCATGATATAAAGGTCTAAGGCGGCATCATGGTCTCCGGCTCTGGTACCCATAATAGCTCCCTCTAAGGGGGTAAAACCCATACTGGTATCATAAGATAGACCATCTTTTACCGCATTTACACTTACTCCATTGCCGATATGGCAGCTAATGAGATTACATTGGAAGGGAGCTTTATCTAAAAGAACTGCTGCCCTTTTAGCGACATAGAGCAAAGAAGTCCCGTGAAAACCATACCTTCTGATACCGTATTTTTCATACCACTCATAAGGAACGGCATAGGTATAGACATAAGAGGGCATAGTTTGGTGCCAGGCAGTATCCATAATGGCCATATGAGGCACCTCAGGTAAAAGTTCCATAGCGGCTTCAATACCCATAATATTAGGGGGATTATGTAAGGGGGCAAGTCCCGCCAGATCTTTAAAAGTTTTTAAGACCTCCTGGTTAATGATTACCGACTTAGAGAATTTTTCTCCACCATGAACTACTCTATGACCGACAGCAGAGATATTAGATAAATCCTTTATCGCTCCATACTCCGGATGCATAAGGCTATCAATGATTAATTTTATAGCCTCTTTATGAGTTAAACAATTGTGCTTTAAAGTAATCTTCTCTTTATGGTTAACTTCATGGATACAAAAAGAATCCCCTATAGTAACTCTCTCCACTATTCCTTTTGCCATTATCTCTTGTTCGTCCCAGTTATAAAGCTGGTACTTTACGGAGGAACTGCCACAGTTGAAAGATAAGATAATCATTGTTATTCTTCTCCTATTCTCGAATAAATTATACGTATTTATTAAAATCCTTTCACAATAATAACTCTTGGGATAATATTAACCCCAAGAGCTATTATTATAAACTATAACATTTCCTTGCTGCAGTTCTTCTGCCTAAACCCGCAGGTCTAATTCCTAAATTATTTATTTATTTAAAAATCTCCTTTTCCATCTCAGTTTTTTATTCCGGAGGAAGCTGAGTAAAACCTTTTTCTATATGAAGATTATTAATTTCCTGGGACTTCTTTATGGATGAAAAGGCAAGTTCTCTTAGCTCCTCCTTACTCCTCTTTATTCTGGCTACTCCCTGTTCTATAGCCTTCAAACCTACTGCTACCGCCTCCTGGATAAACATCTCTGTTTCTCCCATAGTAGGAATTATATATTCTTCACTCAATCCTCTTCTTTCTGCATAATCAGATATAGCCTTTGCTGCCGTAATACACATTTCATCGGTTATACTTCTTGCTCCCACATCCAAAGCACCCCTGAATACCGCAGGAAATCCGAGAGAATTATTTACCTGATTGGGAAAATCGGAGCGACCGGTAGCCACAATCCTCGCTCCTGCTTCTTTTGCCTCCCAGGGCCACATCTCGGGGATAGGATTAGCACAGATAAAGACGATGGCATCTTTAGCCATACCAGCAATCCACTCCTTTTCTATTACCCCGGGACCGGATTTGGATAAAGCGATACAAACATCAGCTTTTTCAAGAGCTTCCTTTATGCCCCCCGTTCTTCCTTCTTTATTGGTTTTCTCACATATATTCCATTTGGTAGGTTCTTTCTTTAATTCTGTCCTTCCCCGATGCAGAATCCCTTGGCTATCCACCATTATTATCTTTTCTGGATTCGCTCCGGCCAACATTATGTATTTGGCACAGTTCATATTTGCTGCCCCTGCACCAATAAAAGTAATGGAGACATCCTCCATCTTTTTATCAACTACCTTCAAGGCACTAATTAACCCGGCTAAGTTAACCAGTGCTGTTCCTTGCTGATCATCATGCCAGACCGGAATATCTAACTCTTTCTGTAATCTCTCCAGAATATAAAAACATTTTGGCTTGGCAATATCTTCAAGATTTATACCACCAAATACGGGAGCAAGCCATTTAACCGCAGTAATTATCTCCTCAGGATCTTTAGTATTTAAACATATGGGGAAGGCATCTACCCCCCCTAAATATTTAAATAACATTCCCTTTCCTTCCATTACCGGAAGAGCTGCCAGAGGACCTATATCCCCCAAACCAAGGACTCTTGTCCCATCAGTAACGACGGCAATAAAATTTCCCTTATTGGTGTGTTCATATACTTTAGATTCATCTTTTTGAATGTCCAGACAGGGTTCTGCTACGCCGGGAGTATACCAGATGGCAAAATCTTCAAAGCTTCTCACCGGGGCCTTGAGTTCTACTCCTATCTTCCCCCGATAAAACGGATGATACTTCATAGCGAACATCTTCGGTTCATTAGCCTTGGCTAAAAGTTCTTCTTTGCTTAATTTTTTACTTATCATACTCTTCTTCTCTCCTTTAAAAAAAATTTGATGGTTAATTAAACTATTGGTCAAGAATTAATATAGGTATTACTTTTTGTATTTGGGTGGTTCAGTTTCATAGAGGTTGTTACCCTGGGCATCAATGACCACAATAGCCGGAAAATCTTCTACATAGTAGCGATGGATGGCCTCTGCTCCGAGGTCGGGATAGGCTACTACTTCTGATTTCTTAATACGGCGGGCGATTAAGGCAGCTGCTCCACCTACGGCCCCGAGATAGACCGCTTTGTTCTTCTTCATACTCTCGATAACTTCTTTAGAACGGGTTCCTTTACCAATCATCCCTTTAAGTCCTTTCTCTAATAAAGGAGGAGTGTAAGGATCCATCCGATAGGAGGTAGTGGGACCGGCTGAACCACAGGGGTATCCTGGTTTGGCCGGGGCAGGACCTACATAGTAGATAACTTGTCCTTTTAAATCTATAGGAAGTTCTTGGTTCTTTTTAAGAAGTTCGATTAGTCTCTTGTGGGCAGCATCTCTACCAGTATAGATATAGCCGGTGATTAGTACCGAATCTCCGGCTTTTAATTGGATAACTTGATGATCATCTAAGGGGGTAGTGATCTTTTTTACCTGAGTCATTCTCTTTTGCTCCTTTCTAAAGTATTCCCTCAGCATGGCGGGCGGCATGACAACAGACGTTTACCGCTACCGGCATACCAGCGATGTGGGTAGGTAGATAGTCTATGTGGACCGCTAAGGTGGTGGTTCTACCGCCCAGGCCTGCTGGTCCAATCCCCAAGTTATTTATCTTCTCTAAGGCCTCTTTTTCCATAGCGGCATATCTTTCGTTTGGGTTGTGTTCACCTATTTTGCGGGCAATAGCCTTTTTGGCTATAAGCATCGCCTGCTCCGCCGTCCCTCCAATACCTACACCCAGGATAGTAGGGGGACAGGGATTAGGACCGGCCTTTCTTACGGTCTCTACAATGAAGTGAACTATCCCTGCTGCTCCGTCGGCCGGGGTCAGCATGGCCAGGGCACTCATATTCTCACTCCCAAAGCCCTTGGGCATTACGGTAAATTTAATCTTATCCCCGGGGACTATCTCAGTATAAATAATGGCTGGGGTATTGGTCTTGGTATTCTTACGTTCAAAGACTGGGTCATCTACTACTGATTTTCGGAGGTAGCCTTCCTCATAGGCCTCTTTTACCCCCTGGTTTACGGCTTCGGTAAAGTCATCACCGGTTATCTGGACCTCCTGGCCTAATTCAATAAAGAGGACAGCCAGTCCCGTATCCTGACAGATGGCGATCTCTTCGGAAGAGGCAATCTTATTGTTTTCGATAATCATCTGTAAGATCGATTTACCTATGGGAGAGGTTTCTTCACTTAGGGCCTCTTCCAGTCGCTGCCTAAGCTCCTGGTCGATGTGATAGTTGGCTTTAAGGAACAGTTCTTTTATTTGGTTTTTGATCTGAGTGGTATTTATCTCTCGCATTAAATTTGTTATTTTCTCCTTTCATAATTTTTCTTTTTGCTCCCCTCTCTAACTCCCTACTCTTAGCACCTCACTAAATTTTATTTAAGAGATTACCTCGGTAATTTTAATTTTAATGGCTGCTTTGGGTTTGGGGAAACTTCGCTTCGTTTCTTCTACTTGTTTTGTTATTTTTCCATAGAGTTCACCTCCTCTTATTACTTCTGCTTTTCCTCGGAGACGCACCAGCTTTTTTGTTTCTCTATCCACCGCAACTACTATGATTGCCTCCGGGTTATCTAAGATATTTTGTAAAGTGGTCCCGCCAAATATCTCGGCATAGACTAACTCTTCGGTATTTAAAACTCTCATCGTCCCTTTGGGAGCAATATTAGGCTGTCCTTGTTTATTTACTGTAGCAATTAAACAGAGTTGTTGGTTAATTATTTTCTGCATTTCAGGGGTTAGCATTGTTAACACCCCTCCTCCCTAATAATTCTAATCGTAAAAAACTTAATCATCTTTCTATTTTTTTCTCATTACTGGCAATTTTTTTTATTTACTTCTTCAAGAGAATTATAGTTCAATTCTTTAAACATATACTCATATTCTTCCAGTGCTAAATTCCTTCCTTCTTTTTCAGCATTTGATACATCCCAAAAATAATATTCAATAGTTAGAGGCGGGTAAGTTTCTAACTCACTTTTTAAATATTTTTCGAAGTTAAGACCCTCATTTCTCATTCTCTTAGTTTTAAAGATATTAGGATATCTCTCTCTTAACTCATTTTGCCATTTCGATTCTATTTGTACAATTTTCTGAATAAGTATTTTGTGTTCCTCATCCAAAGCATTAGAACTATCTGGAGGACCTTCTATATCACATTGAGTTTTACTTCTTTCATACCCTCTCTTTAAATGTGCTTCCTTTGCATCTTTATTTAAACTTCTGTCCATTTTCAAATATTTTTCCCTTAACAAATTTCTCCCTTTTATTATCGCATCTTCTAATCCACTTAGGTATGACAGCAAAGTAGGGTTAGACCAAGTTTTAAAGTAACTTTTTCTTTCTAATATAAATGCCTTTTCACGTTCTTTGCCTTCTTCTCCCTGGATATTGGTGTGGATTTCCCGAAACATTTTGTATTCCAATCTTACTATCTTCTTAATTAAACCCTCATTACTTTCCATATTTTCCATATACGATATCATCCCCTCTCTTAATTTTAAAAAACAAACATTCATACACCTCTGCCTTCGATATTTATTAGACACACAAAGTCTTCCTTTTAAGTAATTTCCTCCTAAATATTTTTTGTATAATCTCTGGTAACTCTTCATAATTATCTATTATCTCAATTCGAGCAGCTCCATATTTTTCCTTCAATCTCCTTATTTTTTCGCCCTTTCCTATAGTTACCAGACCTATATTTTTATTTTCACAATAATCAATAGCATAGTTATAACCAACGCCTACATTACATAACCCATCACTTAAATGTAAAAGAAGACTTCGCTTACTACCTTCAATTAATTTGGCTGCTCCAATACAAGCCTCACCAGAAGGAGTATTCCCCTGAGGAGCAATGCTAAATATTTTATTATGGTGAAATAATCTGGTTAATATACATATTTCATTAATTTCATTATAGGCTAAAATCTCCAGTTTATGATTATAGAGGATTATTGCCTGATAAATTGAAAGAAAGGTTTTTTCTACCAAACTCCAGTTGGTTATCATTGAAGCAGAGGCGTCAATCAGTAAGGTTATCGACCATTTATCTTCTTTTATAGTATCTTTTTGTTTGAAAGATAGGCCTGTGGTATAGGCTCTATATAATCTCGAAGTATCAAGCTTACCATAGGGCAACCCTCGTGATATTCTTAAGGTATCCTCTCTGTGCATTCTGAATATTTCTTTTAGTTTCCCAACTATTATTGGATCCGGATAGTGCCTTGGTAAAATATTTGACTCTTCGGTAATAGTTGAGTAAATCAATTTTTCGTTAACTTTGGCATTCATCAGTTCTAAAGCATCTTTAATTTGTAAGGTTAATTCTCTAGAGTTCTTCTCAATGGTACTGTTAACTGCCTTTAACAATTTTGGATCAAAGGGGACAAAATGTGGTATATTTGTTTGATTTTTCTCTCTTTCTACTTGTATTTTTTCTTTTGGACCAAACTGCTCCTCCCATTCAAAAAGATATTTCTGTATTTTTGACCATAAACAATCATATAATTTAGCCCGAGATTCCCCTTCCGTAATTATAATTTCATAAACCTTCTCTAACAGTATTTTTAATGGATCCCAGTAGAATTTATTAACATCTTTAAGGGCATCCTCTAAAAGTGGCTTTATAATCTTTGACTCAGGCGGTAGAACATCTTCAAGATCATCTAAAGCTAACACCTCCTTTTCCTGGAAGTATTGCGAAATAATTTTAATAACCCCTAAATCTGCGTTTGCTAATATAATATCTAAGGCAATATCTTCCCATAAATAGATTAGTTTCTCTGCAGTTGGTATTTTAGCCTGGTAATCATAAAGTGAAGGATTAATGTTTTCTTTAAACCACTTCCGATATAAGCGGACATAATTTCCTAATAGGTCGTTAATAATTGCCACTCCATCTATATGGATATCTTCGGCTACATCAAAGAACTTTCTTAAAATAAGTCTATCCCTTATTCCCGTATAACGTGAAATTAACGAACTCGCTACTTGTTCAGTTTTCTCTTTCAGGTGAAGAGCATCGTGAATCACCATACCGCTTAAAATATCTACTTTATAGAAAGGGACCGGGTATTCTCCCATAGCTAATTGAATAGGAATTTCAATTTTTTCACGTTTTTTACTTACAATGGGAATATATGGCATTCCTCCTATCCATTCAACTCTAACCTCTAAACCTAAACAACCAACTATCTTTCTTAGAGCAAGCAATAGATTAGCTAATTCCACATATTCAATAGTAGATCTATTAACTCTCCAAAAATACGAGTAACATTTATATTTTATTATTTCCTTTTCTATCCTATTTACTAAATTTTTTTGCTTTTCTAATATAGCTATTCCGCACTTCCAACAGTGGAATTGTCTTATATCAGTAAGCGCTTCTTTAATCCACTCCTCTTTATCTCCTGCCTTAATCGTTCTAAGTAAAGAAAACCAACGATCACAACCATAATTAGATTCTTCTTCTTTTAAGAGCCAATAATCAACAGCTTTATAAAATTTTTTAAAACTCTTACCTTCTACCCGATATAATTCAACCATCCAAATGATTACCTCATATTTTAAACATATCTAACGTAGTTATGATTATCTATTACCTCTTCTTCGCCCTCTCCTAAATGTAAGGAAATAAGAGCGGTTTCCAAAATACTTTTTTCTATTTGGATGCTATAAACCAAGGCTTCCCTAATGTTAGCCCCTTCGGAAGCAAGTTCTGCTATCATTAAACTATGTCTCGTGGAAACGGACAAAGGCATCTGGGCATTATTTCTAAGAAGGTTCACAATATTTACAATCTTCTTTGCTATTTCTCTGGAAACTCCTGTTTTTGAACATATTATTTCTTCCTCAATGTTAGGAGGAGGATAATCTACCTGAATTATATAAAACCTATCTCGTAGCGCAGCATCCACCATATCGATACCAGTAAATTCAGCACCTTCATTTAGAGTGGCAAAAAATATTACCTCATCTGCCACTTTAACTAACCCTAATCCTTCTACCCAGATAGATCTATCTTCAGATAACACTGAAAAGAGATCATTTAAAGCTTTAGGATGTTCCGGTCGATTAATTTCTTCTAAGTGAATAATACTTCTTGATGTAGATATTGCCTTAGGAAATAAAAATTCTTCAAAAAAAGTATTACCTTTTTTTAATCCTTTTTCACCAAAAAGTTGTCCTGGCTCAGATAATAATCCTATCTGAAAAGTTGATAAAGGTCTCTTATAATAGGCAGCAAATTGTTTTACTAAACTTGATTTGCCACAACCTTGTTTTCCCACCACCATAACATTAACTGGATGTCTTTTGGAAAGTTCTTCTATTCGAGCTAGATTTTTTATTATTCCTACTGGCAAAAAATAATTAGGGTCTATGTCTGGTATCATTATATTTAAAAGATTTTCTCTCTCATATCTCATATCCATTTTTACCTCATCATTGAGGGTAGCCACAAAGCTAATTGGGGAAATATTAAAACAAATATTTCAGCGACTGCATACAATATTACAAAAGGAAAAACGCCTTTAATTGCTATGGTCATATTGGATTTATAACCTAAATTTTTGGCAACCCCATCTATAGCATAAAGATTAAGCCCCACTGGTGGGGTAAGTAAACCAGTTTCAATGCCAATTACTAAAAGTACCGCGTACCAAATAAGATTAATTTCAAATCCTATTAGGGTGGGAAGGAAAATCGGCAAAATTATAAGCATTATAGAAGCACCCTCTAAAAAACAACCCAATACCAAGATAATAAGCAAAGTCAATATGATAAACCTCATTGGTGATAAACTTCCCATAGTCATTTCTTTAATAACTTCCGAAAGCCCTATTTGGGTTACTGCTGCACCAAAGACCATTGCTCCGCATATTATAAATAGTACCATTAACGAAGACAAGACTCCTTCTTCTAATATAGGGAATATGTCTTTAATACAAATATCTTTATAAATAAATATCCCCACAATAAGTGACCACAATATGCCCAAAGCCGCAATTTCTGTGGGAGTAGCCAAACCAGTATACAGGGGTATAATTATTGCTACGGGTATCAATAAAGACCAAATGGCCTCTTTAGTAGCTTTTATTCTTTCCTCCCAGCTACTCTTTTTGGGTAAAATTTCTTTTTTACTCCTACTATATGTCCTATATGCAACTGAGACATATACACAAAATAAAAGGACAGCAACAATCCCAGGAATAATCCCTGAAATAAACAATTTACCGGTCGATTCCTCGGAAAAAGAACTATAGATAATCATAGGAACACTAGGTGGAATAAGTATTCCTAATGCCCCCCCACCAGCAATAATTCCCATACTTAGAGGTAAGCTATAACCATATTTCTGTAAATTACCAAAGGCAAAAGCCCCTACCATGGCAGCAATAGCCACACTTGTTCCACACATAGCCGCCAATACTGCACAAGTAAAAATGGTGGCAATTCCAATCCCGCCTGGTATATGACGTAAATAAGCATCGAAAAACTTATAAATTCTTTCCCCCACTCCGCTTTTGGCAAGTACAATTCCCATAGTAATAAAGAGTGGAATAGCCAATAAAATGAAGCTCTGCAAGGTGCAACCCATTACCTGCGCTGCAATAGTTAAAGAAGATGCCCCAAAAAATAAGTAAAGACCAATTATTCCTCCAAATCCAAGACAAACTGCTATCGGCACACCCATAAACAACATAACCACCATTAAAATTGAAGATATTATTAAACCCTCCATAAAAATATTCCCTTTCTATTTCTAAATTATGATACTATTGTACAAGTTCTCAGACTCGTTTGCTGTTTAGCTTTAAAAAATAGTCAGTTTTAAATTTTCCTTAGGGTAAGAAAAAACTCTCTAATTGCTTCGAGGGCAAATAAAAACATCCCCACTGGTATAACAATATATACTAGATACATAGGTACTCTAAGAAGGATTGCTCGCTCCCCCATCTTATAGAACAAGTTCACCAGTTTTATTCCCTCCCAGGTTATAATGAAACTAAACACCACACAGATGATATCACTAATCATGGTAAGGAAGTTTTGTATCTTTTTTGGCAAGCGCCCATAGATAATATCCACTCTGATATGCCTGCCTTTTTTCATTCCAGAAGCTATGCCCAGATAAAGGACCCATACCAAAAGGAAACCCCCCAATTCAACTATGCCTCTAGTGCTAATATGTACTATTCTGGCAAATATTTGATACCATATAGATACAGTAATAAAAAATAATATTAAACTGCTAAATTTTAAAGAAATTTCGGAAAGAAAATCAATTACCTTCCATATCTTATTATTTGTTTGGACATTTTGAGTTACTTCTTCTGTTAATTCAAGGGTATTACTCAAAAAACAAACCTCCTTCAAATTTTATGTTAATTACCTAAAAACCATAATTGTCAATGCTTCCCTAATTAATGTCATCTAAGAATCAAAAGTGCACTGTTTTTTGATGATTTAAGAATCAATAGTGCACTATTGATTCTTAAATAGTGCACTATTGATTTTAACTAACGTGCTTCCCTAATTAATTTATAAATTCTGAATTTTTAATAACAAATCATATGCTTCAGGAGATTTCTCGGTAACTTTCTTCCAGAAATTTTCTATATCCTTAGTCCATATGGCATATTCCTCAGGAGTAGGTGTATATATTTCTCCCCGTCCCTTAACCAGTTCTTTGCACTTTAGGTCATATATTTGATAAACATACGCTGACTTATCATAACTTTTCTTCTGTATTTCTGCAGTTACTTCGTTAATTACCTTTTGCAGATCTTCTGGAAGATTATCGTAAAAATTCTTGTTCATTATTAAGATATTTGGATGTGATGCGATAGGTATTAAACAGATGTTAGGTGTAACCTCGTGTAACTTTCTATCCACAAGGTGACTTAATGTCGCTACACTGGCATTCAAAGTCCCTCTTTGGAGAGCCATATAAAGTTCGGCCCCCGGGACCATTCCGGTGCTTGCCCCACAAAATTCCTCAAAATATTGAGCCTGCTGAGGACTCATTGATCTAACAGTTTTACCCTTTAAATCTGCTGGTATATGTATTGGTTTATCGCAAATGACTCCCATCTCTTCTCCTCCAATAGCCCATACCACCCAACCTAATGGTTTAATTCCTTTATCTTCTACTTTAGTAAAGAGTTCCTTCCCTATATCCCCTTCAATAATTTTTAAAAGAGCCTCTCTGCCCTCAATTACAAAAGGAATTATAAAAACTTCAAAAGCTGGAACAATAGTTGCCAGGTTAAAGGTATATACGGTACCCATCTCACAAGCACCGCTTGCTACTGCCGAAATCAATTTGTCATCAGGATAGAGTTGCCCAGCAGGGTATATTTCTACCTTCAATTGCCCATTTGACTTTTCCTCAACCAGTTTAGCCCACTCAGCATATTGAATGCCCACCTGATGAGTAGCTGGTAAACCATGGGCAAATCTTATTTTATAACTCTCAGTCGCCCCTACCGCAACAGACCCAAATAAGAGAGTAATAGCTAAGAATAACACTGGAAATATAACAAACCTTTTTAATTTGTTTGTCATCTTGAAAATCCTCCTTTTTAATTTTTTTCAAAATTGTTAATTACTATACTCTTTTATTTAAAATAAGTTAATAATATTGAGGATAAAGCAATTCTACCACCCCCTTTTTCTCTTATCTTTCTTATAACCAATTTCTATATATCTACTTTCCAGTTTTTATAGTTGTTTCTTAGGAAAAAAATCTATTTTGGGACGGAAGGAGGGGCAACCATCACCTTCAGAAACAACTCTTTTATCTTCACTTTTCACCGAAATATATTTCCAACAATATCCCTTCCCTTTATTTTCAGCATCTGGCTGAAATAAATCGCAATCCTTACATACCATTTTCTCTAGCAAACTTTCCATCTATTTCTCCTTTCTTTTTCGTTTTTTCAACATCAATAATCATTGAATAAAAAATCAGAGTGTGTGTTTTACGCTATCTTCCCAACCAGCAGATGGCTCAAACTTGTCACAGATGGGGTGATCTTCACTGATAAGCTTGCCAGGAATAAATTGGGTTGCGGCTTGTGTCTCGGGCAATTTCCCTCTTTTTACCGTACAAGTCCCTTGAAAAGGATCGGTTGGGGCCACCATAAAGTATTTACAATCTTTGCAAGTTTTTTCTTCATTTTTCATCTTTTTAGTCTCCCTATAAATTAAATTATTTTTTATATATTTAAATAAATTTCCCCATTCCCCAGTGAGATGATGGTTATTTAATTTAATTAATAACCATCATCTCACACCATTTAACTGTTTTAGTTAGCCAGCTAATTCCTGTTCTGTTCGAGCAATTATAGTATCTTGAGCATACACGGAAAGATCCACAAATCGTGCACTATAACCGGCAACCCTGACAATTAAATCCGGATATTTCTCCGGTTGCTTTTGGGCCTCTCTCAATTCTTCTGCGTCGCACACATTAAACTGGACATGGTCTATCCCCAGTTTATGCCAGGTTTTCATATAGGCATACCATAATGGAAAACCTTTATCGCTATTCATTACATTATGATCTAATTTTTGATTGAGTAGACAGCCCTTTTGCAAGCTGTAGTCAATCTTGGCACAGGAATTTAATACTGCCGTAGGACCTTTCTTATCACAACCGATATAAGGTGAGTTTCCTCCATCATCTAACACTTCTCCATGTCTTCTTCCATTGGGAGTGGCCCCAATTCGTGGTCCTAAAGTCCAATATATGGCCACATGTTGGGGAAGTGGTTTGGGATGAGCTCCAAAAAGATTGGTATTCTGTTGAAGTTCAAGGGAATTATATCGAAATACATTTTTTCCAATCTCATCCGCGTAATCATCATCATTCCCCCATTTTGGTGCATTCCAAAAATCCAATCTTATCTCTTCATAACCTTCCCAGTTAGCCCGAAGAGCTTCTACTAATTGTTGCATCGTATATTTCTTATCTTCAAAAACTAATTTCTTTACTGCGGCTAAAGAGTCTGCTACCACTACATCATCCATTACATTAAACCAAGGATTACAGAATTCGTCCCATTCAATACCATCGAGACCCCTCTCCACACACTCATCATCAAGACTGGATATAAATGGAGATTGGTAAAACTTTGCTTCTAAATATCTACTTAAGTCTCTTGCTCTGGTAATTGCCGAATGAACATGTTGGTATTGAATTTTGTAAGCCTGCAGTAAATCGTCAAAGGTTTTAAATTTGGTAGGATCTCCGGTATGTGGCCCTAATTGTGAATCGGTGTAAGAATAATCATAACCATCAGATAGAGCTAATTCTAAACACTTCGCGGTATAAGAAGAACAAGCCCACCTCGTTCTCAAACCACCATGTCTTCCTGTGGGTCCTGGAGACATACATAGACACAAAGCCCATCTCCGAGCATCTTGAACAGAAAGTTTACCGCTGCCAAATCCCTCTACTAAGGAAGGTATGGCGGTATCATCATTTTTAATCGAGGGGAAACCAAGCCCTCTTTTTATACATTCATGTGCGTAACGAGCAGTTAATTCAGGTATATTTTTATGCCATCTAAGACCTAAAGAAGGTTCAGTAGTCATTGCCGTTGCCGCTGCCTCTAAGATAACATTGGTTAAGTCATTACAGGCATTACTTCCATCGGGGTTTACTCCACCAATAGTAATAATAAAGAGGTCATTCGCCCCGGCGTGAATCTCCCTATATAACCTACTCTTTACTACCCCATGTTCGGAAACTTTTAATCGATGTAAAACTACCAGCTCTACTGCTTCTTCTCTGGTTATAGGTTGTTCACTCTTATCTATTACACTTCTCTTATAATATGGCCACCACATTGTATCCATCTTACAGGACATTCCACTTCCATAACGCTCTAAAGATTGACAAAGCAGATAGGTAAACCATTGAGCTTGCACTGCATCTCTAAAACCACGACAAGGTTTCGCGGGTACATGGTTACATACATCAGCAATCATCAATAGTTCTTCTTTTCTCTTAGGATCTTTCTCTTCTTCAGCCATATACCTTGCTAATCGGGCATACCTTTTGGCCCATCTTATGACCGCTTTATCAGCAATTAACATTGCCTTCCACTCATTCATCTTCTTAGGTAAAGTCATAGCTTCCGGTCCATTCCAGGGATTTTGATGTAAAAACTCATCCTGAGCTTCTTTTAATTTTTCTTCTATACGTTTAATTCTACCTTCTAAACCGTCTTCAAATACACTCTCGTAAGCAGGGGTAGGACTTGAATATCCAGTTACATAACCGGGGGATTCCATTGAAGCATTGTTATTCTGAAGTGCCTTTTCATCTTTGTCAATATACTCTTCCGCTTTAGCCTGAATAGTATGGGGTTTCCACCATTCTGTTATTTCCCTAAATTCTTCTTTTTCATCAGGACAATAGGGACTTTTCAATATATCAATATTTAAAAAATAGTTACTCTCTTGATAGATAGGCATAAGGTTAGGTTTCTCGGCATGATCCCCAACTAACATTTCGTGGTCCTTTATAAAAATAGTCATATTATCTAATACATTAGCCAGGGCTTTAGCTCTTCTTATAACCCACTCCTCGCCATCGGTCTCTTTAAAAGATTGAGTCATATATCTGGATCTTTCTATTCCTGCTTTGACTCCCTTTTCTACGTATTCCCCCCCTCTGGTATGTTTCCACCAAAGAGAATCTTTTAATTTCCTTGCTCGCTCAGTCAACGGTTTAATCAATTCATCTTGTTTATCTTTATAAGTTATATCTTTCATTTTTTAACCTCCTAAATAGATTTAAAATATTTTGCATAATAAAATATCCTCCAAATTATTTTTTCTCAAATCTATCACAAGCTACCATATCTTCCTTAACTGGTCGCGCTGTCCAATATCTACATTTCTCATCTTGCTGAGGCAAAAAACAGTCTCCCTTGCCTTCTTTATAATCCAAATCACTCTCCTTTAATGGCTTAAAATTCTTACATTCCTTACAAACGGTCATCTCAAACCCTCCTTTCTTAATTTTTCTCTTAAAAATTCAACTTTTCTTTTCTATATTCTATACTTCCTCTGGGCCAATAATTCCCCCTATAGTTGTGGTAATATTATTCTTTTCTAAAAAATCTTTTATCCACTCTACCTCCTTTTTTTCCATAAATGGTTCACCTTTATAAGCATAATTTAACCCCAATTGAATATATTTCTTCTCCGCAGAATTATGAAAAGGTAGAAGGTCTACCGCTAGAACGGGATTCTCTAAGGATTGAAGATAATCAACCAGCAGTTCAAAATTTTCTTTATTATTATTAAATCTTGGTATAACGGGGACTCTAATTCTGATATTTGCTTTTACCGCAGATAACTTTCTTAAATTATTTAAAATAAGTTTATTATCTACCCCAATAAACCTTTTGTGCATAGTTGGATCCATACACTTTATATCGTAAAGAAATAAATCGGTATATTCCGCTATTTCCTCTAAGATTTCCCATTTATAGCTACCCGACGTTTCTACCGCAGTATGAATCATTTCGGCTTTAAATTTCTTTAATAATTTAAGGCTATACTCCGGAAAGAATAAAGGGTCACCCCCACTTAGAGTAATTCCCCCCCCGGAGGTCTCATAAAAAGCTCTGTCTCTTAATGCTTCATCAATAATTCTATCAAAAGCCAAGGCTTGCCCTACTTTTTCTAACGCCTTAAACGGACAAGATTCCACACATTTTAAACATTTACTACATTTTTCTCTATCTCTTAAAATTGCTTCCTTTTTTGAGGATAGCCAGCTTATCGCTCTTTGCGGACATATTTCTATACACTTACCACACTTTTGGCATTTATCTTCATGGTAGTAAATATCTATTTCTGGGGATTTGCATTCAGGATTATGACACCAAGGGCAATCTAAACTACAGCCCTTAAGAAATATTAAAGTTCTCATCCCCGGACCATCACTAATACAATATCTCTGTATTTCCGTAATTAAAGGAACCCTATCTTTTTCTTTTTCTTTTTCCATTTTCTTATCTAACCTTTGATTTATGCGAACAGCGTTCGTATTAATAAGTTCAAAAAAAACAAAACTATGATTTTCCACTTACTTCTTAATCTTTTTTAATTAACCCTTCCTCCACTAAGACATTTAAATTTTCAAAGACCACGCTTTTGGCTAATTTTAAATGAGAGGCGAGGTCGGAGACCCCCCAACCATTCGTGTTTTGAGTAAAACTTTTCAGTATTTGGGCTGTTCTTCTTACCGCTAAGTTTTTTCTTTTTCCAGTCATCTATTACCTTCTCATAATTGCGAACATCTTTCACAATTAATTTATCACTTCTATTTTATTTTGTCAAATAATTTCCAAAATATGTCAATTAAAATTTAAAAGTGAACCCCTGCTTAGCTATATAATATATATCAAAAAAGAGAGGTTCTGAATTATGGCAAAGCAGCTTCACAAAATATTCCCTCTTCTACCCCTCAATCACCCGCTTTCCACTTCCAATTCAGATAACCCATTTGAAGAGAAATCTTCTTGGCAGCCTCTAAAATTTTTGGTATCACCGTTTCCTTTTTAAAACGAAGGGATGGTCCTCCTACTCCTATTGCTGCTATTATTTCGTCGGAATTATTGAAGACGGGAACCGTTAGGGCATATACCCCCGCAAACACCTCTTCTTTACTGGCGGCATATCCTCTCTTTCTTGCTATTTCAATCTCTTCTTTTAATCTATTCATATTTATTTGGTGTATCTTTATTAATTCCTCTCTTTTTTTATCTGGTAAAAAGGCCAAATAAACCTTTGCTGAAGAGCCTTTATGTAACGGCAGTTCTGCTCCAATATCTATGGCAAATCGTAGGGGATATGATCCGTCAACTTTTTCTATAATTATGGTTCTATTATTAATAATTTTAGATAATAGTACTGTTTCTCCCAACTCTTTAGCTAAATCTTTTAATATTGGCCTGCTAACTTTGATTATTTCAATACTACCCAAATGAGTCAAGGAAAGTCTTAATAGTTCATCTCCGATAAAATATTCCTTTTCCTTCTCATCTTTTTTAATTAATCCT
>DKFO01000015.1 GCA_002452835.1 Candidatus Atribacteria bacterium UBA6794
CTTATCTAAAAAGAGTATTTTATAGTATCAAAATTTTTTTGAAATTCCGATACTATAAAATAATAATTTTATGTTATTATAATTGAAATGTTGTGTTAATAATCTGGCGTAATTATATAATATAAGTCATTCCTTTAGCAAACAAGCTGTGATAATTTTTAGTAAGGGAGCTTTAGTCCATGAACCAACTAATGTTGGCTATTATTATCATTGTTATTGTCTACTTTTTTATTTTTACCAATAAACGAATCAGGACTACTTCCTCCTTTTTAGGTGCCACGGTAGCTATCTTTTTAGGACTTATCTCTTTCGAAACTGCTATTAGTTATATCGACTTTAGCAAATTGGGAATAATTATCGGTATGATGGTTTTAACCATCATTGCTAAGGATAGCGGCATTTTTCAGTTTTTGGCTATAAAAGTAATGAGATATAGTTATGATAATCCCTGGAAACTATTTATTCTTTTATCTCTTTTGACTGGTATACTATCATCTATCTTTGATGAAATTACTACTCTGCTAATAATGGTTAATATTACTCTTGCCATAACTGATATTTTAGAAATATCACCTATCCCCTTTTTAATAGCTCAAATCATTTTTGCCAATATTGGTGGTTTAGCAACCTATCTTGGTACCCCTGTTAATATTATGATTGGTTCGGCGGCTCGCTTTAGTTTTTTCGATTTTATTTATCATATGGGACCTATTGCTATTATATTGATGCTTGTTTCGATTTATTATTTTAAAAAAGTCTTTAGGAAACAAATTATGAATAATAAAATACCACCAGAAGTAATTGCCAATTTCCCTAAAATAAAGGAAAGAGATTGTATTACCGATAAAGTATTATATAAAAAAACCATTATGGTCAGTGCTATTGGCCTTTTATTAGCATTGTTTTCCCATATCTTAAACATTGATTTGGTGGTTATTATTCTCTTGACCGCCTTTACACTTTTGGTCTTAACCCCTGACAAAAGTGTTTCTTCTATTTTTGCTCAAGTAGATTGGCAAATCATATTTTTTATTATTGGTCTAAATATTCTGGCAGGAACACTGGAGGAACATGGTGTTATTAATATGTTATCCCAAAAAATATTACTCGTTACCAAAAATAATAGTACTGCTATAAACTTTCTATTGTTATCCTCTAATACTTTTCTTTCCTCTTTCTTAGATAATATCCCTATAATTAATCTGGCTATACCTCTTGCCAAGCATATTCTGAAAGAAATGCCCAGTTTAAATCCGGTAATCTGGATTACTATGGCTATAGCAGCAAATGTTGGGGCAAATGGAACAATTATTGGAACTGCTACTAATCTAATCGTTGCTCAAATTGCTGAAAAAAATAATAAATCTATTTCCTTCTGGTACTTCTTCCAAATTGGCTTTCCTTTAGTCATAATCCATTTTTTAATTTCTTTCCTTTATATCTTGCTTCGTTATTTAATTTAACAAATTATTTAGTAGTATCTCTTTACTTCGAATCTTTCTATTTTAAAGTCTTCATTAAAATAAATTCCGGCTTTTTGTCGAGCAATATCAATTTGTTGTTCCACGGTATCTACCCCTTCTAAATCTGGTAACAAAAGTCCCTTCTTATAACCATGGCTGATTATAATACCATATTTTTTGGGATCAAGCTCACTGATATCTTTAACCTCTTCTGGAGCAGATAGAATGTCTACCGAAATAGTTAATTTTTCTACTTCATCCAAGGCCACCGGGGAAAATCTGGGGTCATGAACGGCTGCACTTATGGCATTTTCTATAATTTCTAAAGCAATATTATCTTGAGTAGGCAAAAAGGTACCAATACAACCTCTTAATTTTCCATTTTTCTTCAAAGAAACAAATACTCCTGCCCTTTTTTCGGTCAGTTCTGGAGGAAGGTTATCAGGTAGAGATAATCTTTTCTTATTTTTTAAATAATAAATGATGCTCTGTCTGGCTAATTGAACTGGTATACTCTCCTTATTATTAACCATCACCAATCAACTCCTTTCTTTTTATCAATTTTTCCCTTTTTAAAATTTCAACAAATTCTGGGAAGTTGCTCACCACTTAGCATTCCCACTATCCTTTTGCCACCAATAGCGGTCTTCAAAAAAACCTCCGCTCGTCCTTTAGAGATTACTCTACCAATAATAGTAGCTTGTTCTCCATAGAGACAGCTCCTCATCTTATTCAATACTTCTACCGCATGTTGTTGAGGTAGGAAGGCAACTAATTTACCCTCATTGGCTAAATAAAGAGGGTCATAACCCAGGATTTTGCAGGTATCTTTAACCACTTCCTCAATAGGTATTTTTTCTTCTTCAATTTCGATTTCCACTTGAGAAGATTGAGCAATTTCATTCAAAGCAGTAGCCAAACCACCCCGGGTAGGGTCCCTTAAGACATGAATCTCTTTGGTCACCGATAACATTTGCTGCACTAAATTAGTCAAAGGGGCTAAATCACTGAGGATATTCTGTTCTAATTGAAGATTCTCCCTTAAAGCCATAATACTAATTCCATGATTCCCGATGGGGCCATTAATAATAATTACATCACCAAGTTGGGCAGTAGCAGGATGAATGTGAACATCTAAATCAAGGTAACCTATACCGGTAGTGTTAATAAACACACCATCAAGATCACCTTTCTTGACCACCTTGGTATCGCCAGTAACTATCTGAACACCAGTTAGCTGTGCGGCTTCAGCCATACTAAAGGTGATTTTTTCCAAAAGTTCGAAAGAGGTGCCTTCTTCTATAATTAAAGAGAGACTAAGGTATTTAGGATTGGCTCCACACATGGCTAAATCATTTACCGTCCCAAATATAGCCAGCTGTCCGATGTCTCCACCATTGAAAAATAAAGGACTAATGGTATAAGAGTCAGTGGAAAAAGCAATTATTTTCTCCGCTGGTGGTAAAATTGCTCCGTCGTGTAGTTGATTTAAAATCGGATTATTAAAATACTTTAAGAATAAGGAACGAATTAATTGGTTGGTTAATTTACCTCCACTGCCATGATCCAAAGTAATTATATTGTCTTTCATTCTCCACTTTCCTTTAATAATTCTTATAATTATAATCTAATCATTAGGTCTTTATGAAAGTAGTTTTCAGTTATCAGTTTTCAGATTAAATTACAAGATATTCAAGGGTAATTCTTCCCTTAGAAAATTCCTTTAATTAACAAGCATCAAGCTCTAATATATATTAATCTCTTTTATGCTTTATTTTGATACCTAGTCTTTGTATTATTTTTGGTATCAATTTTTATTGAAATTTCGATATTATAAAAAATTCTTTATACATTTTTTTAATTTATTTAATAATTATTCTTGAGTATTTATCAAAAAACTGTAAACTAAAAACTGAAAACCTCTTTACCTTCAATTATACTCATTACTCATTACTCATTACTATATTTGTAATAGGCGGCACAGGTCCCCTCACTGGATACCATACATGCTCCAATAGGATTTTCAGGAGTACAAACCTGCTGAAAAAGTGGACACTGCAATGGAGTAATAATCCCTCGTAAGACCTCTCCGCATCTACATTGAGTATGCTCTTTAGTGGTTTCTACTTCAACTTCAAAATTATGAGCATTAAATTGGGAAAACTCTGGTTTTAAATCCAGACCACTAGCCGCTACCTTTCCTATTCCCCGCCAGTCGCTATCCACAGGAATAAATACCCTATTCATCAGAGCAAGAGCCACCGGATTACCTTCTTCCCTTACCGCTCGAGTATATTGATTTTCCACCAGTGGTATTCCTTTAATTTTCTGTTGGATAAGAAGGTAAATCGCCCAGAGAATATCAACCGGTTCAAAGCCAGCAATGATACAGGGAATATGATAGTGTTCAGGTATGAATTGGTAAGGTTTACTGCCAATAATAGCACTGACATGACCGGGGCCTAAAATCCCGTCTATTTTTACCTCTTGACTTTGCAAAAGTTCTTCTATAATGGGGGGCATAATCTTGGCCAGGCTTAAGAGATAAAAATTGGATAATCCTTTCTGCTCTGCTTCCAGAACAACATTAGCCAACAAAGGTATAGTGGTCTCAAAACCAATACCCACCAGAATAACCTTCTGCTGAGGGAATTCTTGTGCTACCTCCAGAGCCTGGTAAGGTGAATATATCATCCTGATGTCAGCGCCGCGCGCCTTTTCTTTTTTTAAGCTGGAAGAACTGCCTGGAACATTAATCATATCTCCAAAGGTAGTTATGATCGTCTCTTCCATTCTGGCTAAGGCTATCAAATGATCGATAGCAGAAATTGGGGTGACACATACCGGGCAACCGGGACCGGAAATCAAATGAATTTTTTTCGGTAACAAATTTTTTATACCAGCACGAAAGATAGATACAGTATGAGTTCCGCAAACCTCCATAATATTCATTTCTTCTGCAGTCAATCCTTTGATTTTTTTCATAATCGATTGACAAAGTTTTTTATCATAATACTCATCGTAGTATTTCAAGATTGGATTTCCTCCCAGGCCTTACTTATCTCCCTTGCCTCGCTAGGATTAATCTTACTAATAGCATATCCGGCATGAATAAGTACATAATCTCCTACTTCAACCTCCGGTAAAAGGTCAATTCTGACCACCTTTTTTATACTTCCCAGCAGAACCTCTGCCTCTTGGGGATTTATTTTTTTTATAATTTTACCGGGAATTGCTAAACACATACCAAGGACTCCTTTACCTATAGTATTTCTCTTATTTATATTTATTTATATTTATTACTCTTACCACTCAGTTTAGTAATAATATGGCCAGACTGTATTTGGGCATTGGCCACCACAGCCTGCCCTAAAGAGAGACCGGCATCATTGGGGGGTAAGTTTTTGTGAATAACTACCTTAAAATCCTTCTTTTTTAATAATTTGATGGTCTGCTCTAATAGAAAACTATTCTGAAAAACTCCTCCACTTAACAGAACAAGATTAAGATTAAATCTATCTCTTATTTTAACACATACCGAGAGAATAAGGTCAGCAACTGTATTATGAAATTGAGTAGCAATTTTAGTTGGCGGTACCTTTTTTTCTAAATCAAAAATAATTTGCCGAAACATTTCCTGGATATTCACTACCCAACCCGTAGTTTCTGTTTCAATATGATAAGAATAATGTTCCTGATATTCAGGTTGACAGAAACCCTCCAGTTCCATAGCTGCTTGACCCTCAAAATCCACCTCATCTCTTAAACCAATAAGGGAGGCTACTGCATCAAACAACCTACCACAACTCGAGGTAAGTGGTGAGTTAATTTTTCTATCTATTATCTGTTTCAGTAAATGTAAATCCTGAGGTGCCCATCTTTTGGTTAGGGTCGGATAAACTGAATTTATCTTGTGATCATATAGAGAATAAAGATAGCTATAAGCCATTCTCCAGGGTTGGTGAATAACCTGCTCACCGCCGGGCATAGCCTGATATTCTAAGTGAGCTACTCGCTGGTAACTGTTTATTTCAGTTATCAGAAACTCACCTCCCCAGATGGTACCATCTTCACCAAATCCAGTACCATCAAAAGCAACACCAATTACCTTTTCAGTAATATGATTTTCAGCCATACAGCTGGCAATATGAGCATGATGATGTTGCACCTTCACTAAAGGCAACCCTTTCTCCTCAGATAACTCCTCAGCATAAGAGGTAGAAAGATAATCAGGATGTAAGTCACAGGAGACAATCTCAGGTTCAAATTGAAACATCCGACACAATCTGGCAATAGCTTCTCGATAAGCTTTAAAACTGTCCCTATTTTTTAAATCACCCAGATGTTGGCTGGGAAAGGCATAGTAGTCACGGGTAAGACAGACCGTATTTTTTTCTTCTGCACCCAGGGCTAGCACGGACTTACTTTTTTCAGCCAAAATAATAGGAAATGGTGCATATCCTCTCGATCTTCTAATAAAGATAGAATGATGATTAGCAATTTTTAAGACTGAATCATCACAACGATTATGAATTCTGCGATTATGGATAAGTAAAAAATCAACCTGGGAAGCAAATTTCTGAAATGCTTCTTCATTCTGAATAATAATCGGTTCCTCACTAAAATTGGCACTGGTCATCACTAAGACTAAATCACTTTTTTGCAATAACAAAAAATGTAATGGGGTATAGGGTAACATAACACCTAAGTAAGCATTACCAGGGGCAATTTCTGGTGAGAGATTAGAACATTTTTTCTTTTTTAAAAGGACAATAGGTTTTTCTTTGCTTTCTAAAATTTTTTGAGCAAAGGGGGAAAGGTAACAAAAAGTCTTTAACTTAGCCACATTTTCCACCATTACCGCCAAAGGCTTTTTATCTCTTTTCTTTATCTCTCTTATTCTGTTTACCGCCTCTTGATTTTGAGCATCACAAGTTAAATGAAAACCTCCCAAACCTTTCACTAAACCAATCCCCCCTTTTGCCAATTTTTTTCGCACTTCGTAAATAGGATTCTGGGTATCAATTTTCTGGTTTCCTTCATACAGGGTAACCTCCGGTCCGCATTTGGGACAAGCATTGGGTTGAGCATGATAACGACGATTTTCCAAATCATGGTATTCTCTAAAACAATCAGGGCACATGATAAAGTCTCGCATGGTAGTTTTATCACGGTCATAAGGCATATCCTCAATTATCGTAAAACGGGGACCACAATTGGTACAATTAATAAAGGGATAATGATAGCGACGGTCAGCAGGATGGTTAAGCTCCCTCAGGCAATCTTCACAAACTGAGATATCCGGGGGTATTAAAATAACAGGGTGTTCATGATTAGAATTGCTCTTTTTGATGACAAATTTGGAAAAACCGAGGTAGGGTAATTGTTCAATTTTTATATCTTCGATATAGGCTAAAGGTGGAAGATTTTTTTTTAATTCCGATAAAAATTTTTTACAGCTAAACTCCTCCCCCTCTATTTCCATTTCTACTCCTTGATTAGAATTAAGAATCCAACCAGATAGATTGTTTTTTTTAACCAATTTATGAATGAAGGGGCGAAAACCAACTCCCTGCACAATTCCCTGAATAGTAATTCTTTGTCTTATTTTCATCTTTTTTCCGCTAAGTATAAATTTGGGCAGTATTATTAGCTGTATACCGTATTACGTATATCGTATTTGAAAACATAATACTAAAGAAAACTTTAAAATCCAAACTATGAATATACCTAAGCCTGATTTTACAGCACAAACATCACACTTAGGTTAATATTAATATAATATAGTAATTATAGTAATTGGTTTGTCCTTGAAAATCAGAGAAGTTTATATTTCTCTTTTTAATTTCTCCTGAATTAGAGATTTTTACGTTCATTTACTTTAACAATGTTTTTCGTTATACGGTATACGTTATACTATATATTGTTTTTGCTTACTAATTTTTTTAGCCAAGCAAACCAATCTGATAAGCCTTCACCGGTGAGACAGGATATCTCCATAATTTTCATATCCGGTCTAATATCCCAGGCTTCTTTTTTAAAACGTTCCCTATCAAATTGAACATAGGGTAGTAAGTCAATCTTATTCAGCAATAAAACATCACATTTTCTAAAAATTACCGGGTACTTGATGACTTTATCATCTCCCTCTGGCACACTAACCAGATTGACTCTCCAATTTTCTCCCAGATCAAAGCCTGCCGGACAAACTAAATTACCTACATTTTCTATAAAAAAGAGGTCAACCTTATTAAAATCGAAGGCAGACAATGCTTTATTCACCATATTAGCATCCAGATGACAGGCACCATCCGTATTTATCTGAGCCACCTGCACATTTAATTTACTAATACGCTGAGCATCACGGTCAGTCTGTAAATCTCCTTCTAAAACAGCAATTCTAATTTTTTCCCCTAACGCCATAATGGTCTTTTCCAACAGACTGGTCTTACCTGAACCGGGTGAGCTCATTATATTAATAACTGGTATATGAAACTGTTCAAAGAGTTGCCTGTTTTTATCAGCCATATCTTCATCACTTTTCATAATATTGCTAAATATTTTGATCTTAGTCAATGCTATTTTCCTCCTCAAAGAAAATATTTTTTTGTTATTAACCTTGGTTTAATTACCATTCTAAAGGAGATGCTCTAAGCAGAATATGCCTCCCGGAAATTTTCACCATCGCAGTAGCTAGTTATAGACAAGATATTCAAGGGGAATCCTTCCCCTTGAGAACCCCTAAATCAAAATCAAAATATATTGTTCCTTATTGAAGAAATAATACTTATATTATCTTGCAGTATCTAAATTATTGAAATTCCGATACTGCAAGATAATATCACTAAATTCCATTACCCTCTTTATAGTCATGAAAAAATAGCCTGGCAATTGCATAGGCAGCAAAATCATCATAAGGTCGAGGGGGTATCCGAAGAGAAACAGGTATAAACTTCCATAAACCAGTTGGTGGATAATATTCAAAATAATATTTTCGGGCTTGCCTGGTAGTATCTTTCTCTACTACTTCCCTAATCAACAAATCAGGAAATTGTTCTTTGATTAGATTAATAATATTTTCTGAGTTTGTTCCACTTCCTATTACTATCTTCCTTATCTGGTATTTCTGTAAATATTCCTGCATCTTGTTCGTCAGTTCTTCCTTATTTACCACCGCCCCGGTAATAAAGCTTAATTTATTATCTACCACAGCAAGGCCACATTTCTTTTTTCCTGGGTCAATAGAAAGTATCACTGTATCCAATGTTAATAATACCTTTGTTAATTTATGGTATCATTATATCATATCATTAATGTAAATAAGCCTTAAAAAAACAGTTTTGTTTAATTAGCAACTCGCTCTGGATGGGAATAAATATTCATTCTTTCCTTCCGAGCAAAGCCAATTAGAGTAATACCTTCCCGCTTCGCCAGTTTAACAGCATAATCAGTAGGGGCAGACCTGGAAATTACAATGGAAATATTTCCGGTAACAATTTTTTGCATAATTCCTGAGGTAATACGACAGGAGGTTAACATCACTTTATCATCCATATTAATATCTTTTAAGAGGGCTTCTCCCAAAATTCTATCTATGGTATTGTAACGGCTTATATCCTCGCAGAATAGTCTAAGGGAACCGTTAATATCTGCTAATGCACAACTGTGCACCCCACCAGTCAACTTAAAAAAAACAGCTTTTTCCTCTACAGTCCTCATCAAAGTATAGATAGTATTAATATTAATTTTAAGGTTATCTTCTTTAAGGTTAGAATAACTCTTTTGTCTTAACATTGATTGCTTAATATTCTTAAGATTATTGGGACTGGTTAGGTCCTCAAATGATAATAAGGGGTTTTTAATCTGGAAATGAACACTTTTTCTTCCTGTTTTTACTAAGACTATATCTTTCTTATCCCTTATAATTCCCATCGTGTATAAAAATCCTACTGCTAAATATTTTAAATTACCTGGACTACAATTTAAGGTCACCAAATTCTTCTGATTAACATAAATAGACAATACTATCTCTTTTGCTACTAAATCAGTAATCTCCTTTTGCTCATCTTTTAGGACCTGAATTAATTCTATTCGCACTCCTCTTTTCTTCTTTAACAATCTTTTTTTCTCCTGTTTAGGTTCAGTTTTTCTGCCCGGGTAAAGTCACTTATTAAATTAATATTAAAAAAAGAACGTAATTCTGGGTCAAATCTCTTGATTTCCTCTTCCCTGATCCAGCGTATTTTTAAGAAAGGAAAAATACATCTTATCGCTAATATTCTACTCTTTAAATTTTTTTCAATTATTTCTAGACAATTCTTACTATAAATGGCACATAAAGGTTCCAATAATCCCTCACTATGAGTAGGAATCACTAAATCATAATTATTTCTATTTTGGATCATATATTCAATTAATTTAGTTTCAATATAGGGCATGTCATAGCCTATCACCAGATTATAAAAAGTAGGTGAGTATTTTAAACCGGAAAAAATACCTCCTAATGGTCCTTTTTCTGGAAAAATATCTTCTATAACTCTTCTTTTATATTTATAGTTAGAAAATTTTTCTTTTGGTCCTACAATAATAATATCCTGCTCTGAAATACCTTCTAAGGAAACAATATTAGAAATTACTCGATCTATGAGCTTAACACCATTTAACAGGATATGACCTTTGTCTTTATCCAAACCAATTCGGCTACTTTTCCCACCTGCTAATACAATAACGGAAATGGGAACCGGCCTTTTTTCATTATCCATTGTTCACCAATAAGCTAAAAAGGGGTTATATCCATTTCCGCCAGATATAACCCCTTTGTGTATCTCTTCATTTTTATAGTATTATTTAGTCTTTCTCAAATAAACATACCAGTACAATGTAGAAACAAAGAAGGCACCACCAATAATATTACCTATGGTAACTGGTAATAAATTGTTAAATATAAATCCACCCCAGGTCAGCCTGCCTAATTGTTCTGCTAAGCCTGCTGATGCTACTACTGAGGCATTATTCTTGAGTATAATACCCATGGGTATAAAATACATATTTGCTATACTATGTTCAAAACCACTCGCCACAAAAGCCATAATTGGAAAATAAATACCCAAAATCTTACCAGGAACATCTTTAGCTGCTACCGCCATCCATACTGCCAGACATACCAACCAATTACAGAGAATTCCTCTGGCTATGGCTACTCCCCAGGTTAAATTCACTTTCCCATTAGCGATAGCCAAAGCCTTTGCTCCTACTGCAAAATTGCCAGTTTTCCAAAGTTCGGTACTATACATCAACCATACTACCAAGAGGGATCCAATAAAATTTGCTATATACACCCAGAACCAACTATTTAATAATTTCCCCACGGTAACATTTTTGTTTAGAGTACTTATTACTATTAAATTATTTCCAGTAAACAACTCTGCACCAGCAATAACTACCAACATAAGACCTACTGAAAAAACGCTACCAAATAAAAACTTGGAAAAACCCTCACCCACATATTTTGCTGTATCGTAAGTTGCAATAGTGGCTAATTGAGCCCCAAAACTGATATAAGCTCCTGCTAAAATTCCCAGAATTATCATTTTACTCCATGATAAATTAGCCTTAGTTTGACCTATGGTACAAAAAGTATTGGCAATAACTCCAGGTGCATTACAAGGTGTAGTTACATCTTGCACTAATTGAATTTTTTCTTTTTCTTCACTCAATTTAATCTCCTCCTTTTTTTGATAATATTTATTTTCGAGATATTCAAGGGGAATCCTTCCCCTTGACAACCCCTAAAGAAATACTAAATAAAAGTCAATATTTAATATCCATTATTCTCTTTAATATCTTATTTTTGATATCTAATCTTGGTATATTTAAGAATATCGAAATTGCTTTGCAATTACGATATTCAAGGGGAATCCTTCCCCTTGACAACCCCTTTATTCCTATTTCAATCTTATTATTATCACTAAGTAAAAAGAGTATATTACCCTTCCGTATCTTGTCTTTCTAAATTTTTTATAACAAATCAATTCCTAATCTTGAGGTATAGGAATTATTAAAATTCCTATACCTCAAGATATCTTCTTAATTTTAACAGCACAAACTTTATATTCCGGTATCTTGGAAATCGGATCCAGGGCAGCATTGGTGAGTAGGTTGGCAGCAGCTTCCTTGAAGTGGAAACTCATGAAAACTACCCCTTTTGCTGACCTTTCCGTAACTTGAGCTTTGACTCTAATTTTCCCCCGGCGAGAGGCAACTTCAATTATCTCACCATCTATAATATTTAGCTCTTCGGCATCTTGAGGGCTTATTTCCACCAGAGCCTCTGGATAAATCTCATTTAAACCCTTCGATCTTCTGGTAACGGTACCAGTATGGAAATGATATAATACCCGCCCAGTGGTAAAGATTAAGGGATATTCTTCATCTGGTAGTTCAGCCGCCTCTTTAAATTCTACGGCAGAGAATTTTCCTTTACCCCTGGTAAATTTACCTTTATGTAAATATTTAGTACCAGGATGATTAGCATCTGGGCAAGGCCACTGTAGCCCTTCTTTATCCAGTCGGTAATAGAACATTCCGCCATAACTGGGAGTAAGTCTGGCAATCTCTTCCATTATTTCAGCCGGACTATGATAACTCATTTGATAGCCCATTTTCTGGGCTAACTCACTTATTATTTGCCATTCGGGTTTAGCTCCACCGATAGGCTCAATTGCCTTGCGTATTCTTTGCACCCGCCTTTCAGTGTTGGTAATGGTACCATCTTTTTCTGCAAAACTAACACCAGGTAACACTACATCGGCCAGTTCTGCAGTTTCAGACATAAATATATCTGAAACAACCAAAAATTCAGTCCTCTTTAATGCCTCTCGAGCATGATTTAAATCTGGATCCGACATAGCAGGATTTTCGGCCATAATAAAGATACCCTTCACTTTCCCTTCATAGGCTGCATTAAGTATTTCCACCACAGTTAGCCCTACTTTATCCGGTAATTGGACCCCCCACTCTTTAGAAAACTTTTCTCTAATTTGAACATCAGTCACTGATTGATAACCAGAATAAACATTGGGTAGAGCACCCATATCACAGGCACCTTGAACATTACTCTGTCCACGTAAAGGATTTACCCCTGCATTTTCTTTGCCAACATTACCAGTTAACATAGCAATATTAGCAGTGGAAAGGACATTGTCAGTCCCGGTAGTATGCTGGGTAATCCCCATGGAGTAAATCAAGGCGGTACTTGGTGAGGTGGCATAAAGTCGGGCTGCTCTTCTAATATCATGAGCTGGTACGCCAGTTATACCCTCTACAATCTCGGGAGTATACTTCAAGACCACTTCTTTCATCTTTTCATAATCTTCTGTTCTTTCGGTGATAAATTCTTTATCTTCCAAACCTTCTGTGATAATGACATTCATCAAACCATTAAATAAAGCGACATCGGTACCAGGTCTATGTCTTAACCAGATGGTAGCATATTTGGCTAACTCTATTTCTCGGGGGTCAGCAACAATTAATTTGGCTCCATTTTTGGTTACGGCCTTTTTTATTTCTAAAGCAATAATAGGATGGTTTTCAGTAGTATTGGAACCCGTTAAGTAAATTAGGGGAGCATTGGCAATCTCCTTGATAGAATTAGTCATAGCTCCACTACCAAAGGCCTGAGCCAGACCAGCTACGGTAGCAGAATGACAGAGTCGGGCACAGTGATCCACATTATTAGTACCTAATACTGCACGGGCAAATTTCATAAGCAGAAAGTTTTCTTCATTGGTACACTTAGCTGAAGAAAGAACAGCTAAACTATCGCTGCCCTCTTCCTCTTTTATCTTTTCAAATCTATCACTGATGAGGCTTAGTGCCTCTTCCCAGGAGGCTGGTTCTAATTTTCCATTTTTCCTAATTAAAGGTGTTGTTAGACGGTCTTCTCTATGAATATAATCGTTTCCAAAACGACCTTTCACACAAAGATTAATTCCATTTACTACACTCTCCGGATTGGAGGTAACCTTTACTACCTTTCCTTCTTTAATGTTTAAGTCAAACCGGCAACCACAGCCACAATAGTTACAGGTAGTATGAACTTTCTGAAACTCCCAGAATCTTCCTTTACCCTGCGCTGCTTTATCAATTAGAGCACCTACCGGGCAGACTGCTACACATTGACCACAGGAAACGCACTGGGAATAACGTAAACCGGTATCCGCACCGGCAATAATCTTTGTTTTAGAGCTACGATAACCAAAATCAATAGCATGGCTTTGCTGAATTTCATTACAAATTTCCACACATCTACCACAGAGAATACATTTATTTAAATCTCTTACAATGAAGGGATTACTTTCATCTAAAGGTAATTGCTTCTCTGTTCGCTGAAATCTTGATTCTTTCACTCCCAGCTCATAAGCTAAATCCTGTAAGGCACAACTACCTGCCTCTTCACAGGTCATACAGTCAAGTGGATGAGTGCTGAGTAATAATTCTAATATCGTTTTACGCGCCTTTATAACTCTCTCGCTTTGAGTATGAATTACTAACCCTTCTCTCACCGGATAAACACAGGAGGCTGCCAAATTAGGTAACCCTTCTACTTCTACTACACAAACACGACAGGCACCAGGAGTAAAACCAAGTTCAGTCATAGCACATAAGGTAGGAATGTGAATATCATGCTCTGTAGCAACCTCTAATATAGTCTGACCCTCTAAAGCCGTTAATATCTTTCCATTAATGGTCAACTTTATTTCTTTCATAATTCATTCTTCTCCTTATTCTTATTTTTACTTAGCTTTCTTGCTATAATAATTATTATAACATTATATATACCATTCCCAGCTATTCTACAAAATATTAAGACTTGATACTTTCAAAGCTTTAGCTGCTAGTAAAGCAATTACTCCACCTACCAGGGCCGTGATAAGTTGAGGAAAACTCATCATCTGAGCCACCGGTGGCGGAACCTGAACCAAGAAATTTACCGCTGAAACCAGTACTAAGAATTTAACTACAGAAGCAAATACAATTCCTAAAATTTTATTTTTAGAACCCAGGTAAAAAAATAAAATAACCAAAACACCATTACCCAAGGCTATAAAAGGAATCATAGGGGTTAAAGGCGGTGGCAATATACCTCGCAGGGCAGCAATAAAAGGGGTACAAATACCAATTAGTACCCCTCCTTGCCATCCCACAATCATAGCAGAGAGATATAAAACCGCATTTACCAGGGGACCAGTAATAAACTGGGGAAAACCTCCCATTTGAATAACCAAGGCAATTGCCAACAAAATGGCAGTTCTCGTTAGCCATCTTATCCCTGTTTTTTGCACCATTTTTTTCTCCTTTTCTTCATCAATAATTTACTTATTATTCAGGCTTATAGAGATATGATTTGACTTGGATACCATTCAGCAACCCTAACTTACCGGTAAGAGATCCTAACTGGTCAGTGTCTCCATAAATAACTAAACAAATAACATTAATATTTTGTTCAGGGTTTGGAATACCCATTCTCCCTAATATAATATCGGAATATTTACTTAATAAATCATTTAATTTTGTTATAGGACATTTATCCGGCTTAATAAATATACTGATTGTTCCAAAACGATTTTCCATAATATCCTCAATTTAACAATTAGAAAAGGGTTAATCCTCAAACAAGAAGACTAACCCTATCATTTTGATTACGGGAAATTCTTCTCCCTTGAGGTCAAAAAACATTTTTCTTCCTCACAGGAAATCTTATCTTTCCCTATTTATATTTTATTTATATTTTTTATTATTTAGGAAATTTATACTTTTACTTTTTCCTTTTCCTTTTTATTTTTCTTGTCAAAATAGTGAGTATGAAGGAGCTGATGAGATTTTTCTCCCAGTGGTTGTCCTAAAAATTCATTATATAACTCCTTAAGGGCTGGATTCTCATGGGATTTTCTTAATTTTCGTCCTTCATCTTCCTTATAGATAGCTTGAATTCTTGCTTTTCTTACCTCATCGGTGGTTAGACGAGGTTGGCCACCACCACCAATACATCCACCAGGACAGGCCATTATCTCAATAAAATGATATTCTCTTTCTCCTTTTAATATTGATTCTACTATTTTGTTAGCATTACCCAAGCCATGGGCTACTGCCACCTTTAAAGTCACTCCTTCCAGGAATTTCCAATCCGGCAATGTTTCTTTGATAGTCAATTCCGCTTCTTTTACTCCCTCCAATCCTTGTACAGGAGTTACATGTAGCTTCTCAAAAGGCAATTCCTTCCCAGTGACAATTTCATATACCGTTCGCAAGGCAGCCTCCATAACTCCTCCAGTATTGGCAAAAATATCTGCCGCACCGGTAGAAATACCTAAGGGAGCATCCATTTCTTCCTCAGGTAAATTAACAAAATCAAGGCCAGCCTGTTTAATCATCTTACCTAATTCTCGAGTAGTGAGAACATAATCGACATCTTGCACCCCGCTATCAACCATTTCTGGGCGATTACATTCGAATTTTTTGGCCGTGCAAGGCATGATTGAAACTACCACCATATCCTCTTTTCTTATACCAATTTCATCTGCAAAATAGGTCTTGGCAACTGCACCAAACATCTGTTGCGGTGATTTACAGGTAGATACATTATCCCTTAATTCTGGATAGAAGTTTTCCATATAATTGATCCAACCAGGGGAACAGGAAGTAAACATAGGTAATTTAACTGTTTTATCCTCATCCACTAATTTTTTCTTTAGTCTACTTAATAACTCATGACCTTCTTCCACAATTGTTAAGTCAGCACCAAAATTGGTATCAAATACTTTATCAAATCCCAATCTTCTTAAGGCAGCAACCATCCGTCCTTTCACTAATGTTCCGGGAGGTAAATTAAAACATTCCCCCAAGGCTGCTCGGATAGCTGGTGCAGTTTGTACTATTACATATTTTTGGGGGTCTTCTAAAGCCTCCCATACCTTTTCAGTATCATCACGTTCACTGATAGCACCCACTGGACATACTGCAGCACACTGTCCACATTGCACACAAACCGCATCCCCTAACAAATCAACCTGTCCTGGACTAATAACGGTGTGAAATCCACGATAACGGGGTCCTAAAGTCCCTACTTTTTGTATCTCTTGACATACCGCTACACATCGGCGACACAAAATACATTTGTTAGGGTCCCGAACAATCCCGGGGGTACTCTCATCTAAGGGTAACTTTTCTTGAGTAGACTGAAATCTTACTTCCCTGATTCCATATTCCTCTGCCAATGTTTGCAGTTCACAACTTTGGTTTCGATCACAGGTGTTACATTCCCAGGGATGAGAACTTAAAAGTAATTCCAGTATGATCTTTCTAGCATTTCTAACTCTTTTATTATTTGTTCTTATTTTCATGCCCTCATTCACTTCGGTTACACAAGCTGGTTGTAAGGCATTTGCTCCCTCTACTTCTACCACACATACTCGGCAGGAACCCGGATTTTGAAGTCCTTCTAAATAACAAAGGGTAGGAATATTAATTCCCACTTTTCTGGCAGCCTGGAGAATGGTAGTTCCTTTTTCTACTTCTAAAGGTATATTATTTATTTCGATTTTTAATCCCATTTTAAAACTCCTCTTCTTGTTTTTAGGAATAATAGAAAACCCCTTCGCTTTTTTCTCTGGTTGGTAATTTGCCCTTCTTATTTGGATTGCTACCTTCTTTTAATTCTTCTTCAAAATATTTAAGAGCAGATAAAACTGGTTGGGCAACTGATTGTCCTAAGGGGCAAAAAGCAGTCAACTTAAGGGTAGTAGCAATATCCTTCATATTTTTTAATTCATCAACATACCCTTCTTTTCTATTAAGTCTATCACAAGCCTCATAAAGATAGCTTGTTCCAATCCGGCAAACCGAGCATTTACCACATGATTCATGGACAAAAAATTTCATACAGCTTCTTAGAAAATCAGCAACCGAAACAGTGCCATTCATGATAAGTAAAGCTCCCGAACCAAGATTATGGCCTAATTCTTGTAAAGATTGACATTCTAAAGGAACATCAAGTAGTTGTTCTGGAAGTATATCACCAGCGGTGCCACCAATCTGAGCCATTTTAAATTTTCCAGAGGAAATACCGCCAGCATAATCATAAATAATCTCTCTTAAAGTAATACCTATGGGAACTTCAATTAAACCAGGTCGGTTAATATGGCCTAAAACAGTATAAACCTTAGTTCCTGGCATATTCTCCGTTCCAAAGTGTCTAAACCACTGGCTACCATTTAAAATGATAGCAGGAATATTGGCCAGAGTTTCTACATTATTAATAAGAGTGGGTTGTTGTTTTAAACCATATTGAGCAGGATAAGGTGGTTTTAAGCGTGGTTCACCACGATAACCTTCCAGAGAACTAAGCAGAGCAGTTTCCTCTCCGCAGACATAAGAACCTGCCCCAATTTTAAGCTGAAGGTCAAAATTAAAATCAGAACCAAAAATATTGTTACCCAAAAAGCCCATCTCTTTTGCCTGGGCAATTGCCTTCTGTAATCTTTCTAACGATAATTTATATTCACCTCGAATATAAATATAACCTGTTTCTGCCTCTACGGCGTAGCCGGCAATGGCCATAGCTTCAATAATTTTATGAGGGTCACCTTCCATAATTAGTCTATCCTTAAAGGTACCTGGTTCACCTTCATCAGCGTTGCAAATAACATACTTGGGATACCTCTTTTCTCGGAAGGTAAAAGACCATTTCAAACCAGTAGGAAATCCAGCCCCACCTCTTCCTCTTAAACCGGAATCTTGGACAATACTGATAATTTCTTGTGGGGATTTCTCTTTCAGAACATACCCTAATGCCTCATAACCACCTACACCAATATATTCAGTGATATCTTCCGGATTAATTCTACCGCAATTATCTAAAACAATGCGACCATAGTATTGTGTCTTTCGGGAATCATATTCTTGTAATCTTAATTCTTCTGGTAAAGTCTCCGCCAATAACCTCTTTTTATAGGTTCTTCCTTTGACAAACCTTTCCTGGATGAATTCCTCCACCTCGTCTTCTGTTATATTGGCATAGAGCTCACCACCAGGAAAAACACCCAATACAACCCCTTGATTGGTAGGACCAATACTACCGGTCTCAATCACTTTAACCTCTTCAGAAAGTCCCTGACGGCTAAGCTCAGTAATTAACTTTGTTTTTATCTGTCTAGCACCAGATAAAACAGTATTACTATCAATCCCTACTAAAATCTGGGCAATGCTTCTGTCATTCATCCTATTTGCCCTCCTCTTCTCTTATTTGGGCTATTATTTCCTTTATCCTTTCAGCAGTCAGATAACCATAAACAGTATCATTAATCATTATAGCCGGGGCAACAGCACAAATACCCAAACAACTGGTCTCTTCCAAAGTAAAGAGACCATCAGAAGTTGTTTCTCCTTTATTTATTTTCAATTCTTTGGAAATAGCCTCAAATATGGTCTCCGCACCCATAATATGACAGGGAGGACTGGCACAAACCCGAATAATATATTTTCCCCTCGGTTGGAAACTAAACATACTATAAAAAGAGGCAGTTCCAGTAATATCAGATACAGGAATATTCATTATTTCACTTAATATAAAAATATTTTCCTGGCTGATGTAATTCTGTGCATCTAAATCCTGTATCTCGTGTAAAATCTGTAATAAATTCTCTCTTTTCCCTTTGTATTTTTTTACAATTTCTCTTACTTTCATAATCCCTCCTCTTCTTTAAATTCACAGCGAAGGCATCTTTCAGATTCTTTTTGGGCTACCTTACCATTCCAGGTTACCTCCACTTCTACTTTCCCTTTTCTTTCTTTTACGGGAATCAGGTAGTGTTCTTCTCTGCCCCAGCTAACCGGTTCTGCCTCTGGGTCAAATGGCACCTCAATGGGGTCTTTTACTCGCCAGGGGTAATATTGTTCTTCCTTCTTTCCGGTTAAATAACAGTCAATTTCCTCTGCTGCACTTTGAGCTGATCCTATTGCTTCCACCACTGTGGCAGGACCTAAAACTACATCTCCGCCAGCAAAAACATCTCTAACTGAGGTTCTACCTTTGTTAGAATCTGATTTAATAGTTTTATCCGGATTTAGTAGTAACGATTCTGAATTGACCATCTCTTCAATTTTTGGTTTTTGTCCTAAAGCCAAAATCAGGGTATCAATTTTTACTGAGAAAGATGAAGAGGGTATTTCATCCGGCCTTCTTCTGCCAGTTCTATCAAATTCACCCAGTCTCATCCTTATCATTTCCACATCAAGTTTCCCATTATTTTCTGAAACAGATTTAATGTTTTGTAATTCACAAATAGTGACACCTTCTTCTTCTGCCTGTCTTATTTCTTCCATATCTGCGGGCATTTCACTACGAGTTCTACGATAGACTAAGGATACTTTCGCCCCTAATCTTAATGCTGTTCTTGCTGCATCGATAGCAGTGTTACCTCCACCCACTACTACTACCTCTTTACCGACTCTAATTTCATCACCATTGTTTATGCGAGAAAGAAATTCCAGACCGGACATAACCTTACTACTACCCAGTCCCTCAATTGGTGGAAAAACAGAGTCCCAAGCACCTGCTGCTAAGTAAAAGGCCTGGAAACCTTCTTGACGTAACTGATTAATGGTAATATCGGTACCGACCTTGGTATTAGTTTTTATCTTAATCCCGTATTTGATCAATTCTGCTATCTCCTTATTGACAATCGCCTTTGGTAAGCGATATTCTGGAATAGCATAAGTTAACATTCCTCCAGGTTTGGGAAGGGCTTCGAAAACTGTTACTTCATAACCAAGCATGGTCAAGAAATAAGCACAGGATAAACCCGAAGGTCCTGCTCCAATAACTGCTACCCTTATACCATTGAACTCCTTTTTATCAGGGTAGGCATCTTTATAATTTTCTACTTGATCAGCCATAAAACGTTTCACCGCTCGAATATTAACGGCAGCATCAATATCTCTCCTGCGGCACCTGGATTCACAAAAAGCGGGACATACTCTTCCACAAACAGCCGGGAAAGGATTTGTTTTTAAATGAGCTTTTAATGCTCTTTGGTACTGGCCAACTTTGGTATAGGCAAGATAGGCTGGAACATCTACCGAAGCAGGACAGCTATTAGAGCAGGGAGCATAAATAAGATCAGCACAAACACCTGCTCGACACTTTTTATCTCGAATATGTTCTATATATTCATCTCTAAAATACCTTAAGGTTGACAAAATCGGATTAGGGGCAGTCTGACCTAATCCACATAGAGCAGTATCTTTAATATCATATGCCAGCTGTTCTAAACGGTCTATATCTTCCATTGTTCCCTGTCCTTGACAGATTTTAGTAAGTATATTGAGCATAATACGGGTACCCTCTCGACAGGGAGTGCATTTACCACAAGACTCTTCCTGAATAAATTCCATGAAATAGCGAGCAATATCAACCATACAGGTATCTTCATCCATTACAATTAAACCGCCAGAACCCATGATGGCACCAAGTTCTTTTAATGACTCATAATCTACTTTGGTATTAAGATGTTCTATCGGAATGCAACCACCAGAGGGGCCACCAATCTGAACAGCTTTTAGTTTTTTGTTGTTAGGAATTCCTCCGCCAATATCATAAATAATGGTACCTAAGGGAATTCCCATAGGCACTTCGATTAAACCAGTATTATTAATATCACCGGCTAAGGCAAAAACTTTGGTTCCCTTGCTTTTTTCAGTTCCTAATGAGGCAAATTCTGCTGGACCATTTAAAATAATATAAGGAATATTAGCAAATGTTTCCACATTATTTAATACAGTAGGACAATCAAAAAGACCTTTTTGGGCTGGGAAGGGAGGTTTGGGTCTTGGTTCTCCTCTTTTACCTTCAATAGAATGGATCAAAGCTGTTTCTTCGCCACAGACAAAGGCACCAGCACCCATTCGAATCTCTAAATTAAAGTTAAAGTTAGTGCTCAGAATATTCTTCCCCAACAAACCATTTTTTTTAGCATCTTCTATTGCCTGAGATAATCTTTCCACAGCCAGCGGGTATTCTGCCCGCACATAAACATAACCCTGATCAGCACTAATAGCATATCCACAAATCATCATAGCCTCAATCACACTATGGGGGTCTCCTTCTAATATACTTCTATCCATAAAGGCTCCTGGATCGCCTTCATCAGCATTACACAATACATACTTTTGGGAACCAGTTGCAGCAGCAGTAAATTGCCATTTTAAACCAGTAGGAAACCCAGCCCCACCACGACCTCGTAATCCAGATTTTTTGACAATATCTATTACTTCTTCGGGTTTCATCTCCGTTAAAACTTTACCTAAGGCTAGATAACCGTCGGCAGCAATGTATTCTTCTATATTCAAAGGGTCGATATTTCCGCAATTTCTTAAGGCAATTTTTTTCTGCAACTTGAAGAAATCAATGTCATTAAACATGGCAACCAGTTGTTCCTTTTCTGGTTTTTTATATAATAATCTTTTTACTACTCTGCCCTTCAATAAGTGCTCCTGTACAATTTCTGGCACATCCTCCGGTTTAACTTTCTGATAAAAAATACCTTCTGGATAAATTACCATTACCGGCCCCAATTCACAGGTACCCATACATCCGGTAGTAATAATATCAATTTCGTGATGTAGTTCTACTTGTTCTAATTCGCTTTCCAAAATCACTTTTACTTTATCAGAGCCTGATGACAAACAGGCTCCCCCATAACATAACAATATATGTGCTCTATAATTATCCATAATTCTACCTACCTTGTTCTCCCTATTATTTATATAATTCCAAAACTTGTTCTAATTTTTGGGGAGTCATTCTCCCATGTACCTCATGATCAATCATAATGGCCGGGGCTAAACCACAAGCCCCCAAACATCTCTGAATACTTAAAGAAAACATTCGATCTTCTGTAGTTTCACCAGGTTTAATGCCCAGAGTATTTTCTACTGCCTCTACAATTTTTTTGGCACCTCTTACATAACAAGCGGTACCCATACAGACTGTGATATTATGTTTTCCAACCGGATTCATTCTAAAGAAGGAATAAAAAGTAACCACTCCCATCACGGTACTTACTGGGATATTCATCTGTTCTGCTACAAATTCACGAACTTCAGCTGGCAAATAACCAAAAATTTCCTGAGCTTTATGCAAAGCTGGAATAAGGAATCCTTTTTTCTCTCTATTACTTTCAATAAATTTCATTAACTGTTGGAACTTTTCTTCCTGAGTCAATTCTGTTTCCTGAATATTGGTAGCCATGATTATTCTCCCTTGGTAAATAAATATTTTTGAACTATCTGTCCATTTAAGACATGTTGGTTAAAAATTTCCTCAGCAGCTTTGGTATCAACCTTACCATAGGTCACCGGCTCTTTCCCCTTCTCCTGAACCTTAATCATAGGTTCTTGTTCACAAAAACCAGCACAGCCAGTAGTAGTAATAATAATATCGGTTCTTCCACTTTGAGCAATCAATTCAGCTAACCTATTCATAGTTTGCCTGGCACCGGCAGCAATTCCACAAGTACCAAGGCATACCACAATTTTAACTGCAAAATCTCCTGTTCGCATCTCCAGGTTCTTTCGGACTCTCTCTCTTATCTCTTTTAATTCCTCTAAATTTTTCATTACTGCTCTTTCCTCCTCCTTAAATAATTTTTCCAAATGCCTTTAATTATTTTTATTAAAATATCAAAATCATAAAATCATCATTCTGTACTACACGACTACTCTTTTCTTATCAAAAGCAATTTGTTATATTGTTCCAAACTGCTGGTCTATACCTATTTCATTTAGTTCTCTCCTCATCTCTTCCTTTAAATAATTGAGTATTTCTATATCACTCAGATTATAAATCTTTAATTCTTTTTTTAATTTAACAGTATCTAATATCTTCTTCTCTTTTTTCGATTTAATAATAATTACTTCCAAATTAAGTTCAGGCCAACTCAGAAGGGCATCGGTAAAAACCGCTGGTATATCCCCAAATGGCCTAGCATCAATATGACTCATATCAATCTTAAATTCCACACAGGTTCCTGGTTTTTCCTTCAATGGTGTTATTTTTAAAAAACCCCCCGTAGCCTCTGCAGTTGACTTTAAAAGAGGTAAGCCTAAGCCCACTTTTCTAGTTTTTTTAGAAGTAACAAAAGGATCGGTTATATTTATTAAATCAGTGCCTACTCCATTGTCAATAATCTGAGCTGAAAATATTTTATTATAATACGATAATTTCACAATAATTTTATTAGCATTGGCATTTACTGAATTTTCTAATATATCAAATAAGTGGTCTGCGATGGTTTTCATTTTTTCTCTCGGCCAAATATTTTTTAAAAAATTGATAATCTAATAATTTATCATCATCACTTTTCATATAAAATAGACCGATATCATCAGGATGATGACTGTCTGAACCACAAATAACCGGAAATCCGGAAAGAGTATCTCCTAATTTATAATTATTCTTATTCCATTTATATTTGGAAACTTCTACCGCATCAAAAGCAGCCTCTTTATCTAAGAAGCCAAGCTGACTGATTAGGCTAAATTTATTTTTATCAATATGCGCCGGGATAGCGATACCTTCCAGTCGATGTATCTCATCAACTAATTTATCTAAAGACATATTTACTGCTGCCTGTCTTAACCGCTTATCCAGATCAACAATTTCGCCATCTTGGTCATATATTACCTGATATCCAAAAAAATCTGGTTTATTTTCCACATTTGGCAAAAGTTTTTCAATCAAATTACCTAATTCTACTAATGCTGAAGTATCATCAAAAAAAGCTAACAGGTGAACTTCTTCTCTACTGGTTACCTCTACCCCCGGAATTACCTTAATCCCCTTTTTATTACTAATACTACAGGCTAAAACAGAATGTGAAATAGTATTATGATCAGTAATAGAAATAAGATTTAATCCCTTCTCTAAAGCTTCTGTCAGAATAAAAGAAGGAGACATCTCATCATCCGCACAGGCTGATAAGGCCGAATGGATATGTAAATCAATTTTGATCAGAGTTACCCTCCAACAATTGATACAATAGCCCACAGATTTGAAAAGAATTTTTTTCAGTTCTCAATAGATTAATTTTTTCTTCTCTGGCTTTTTCAATTAATTCCTGGTTTATCTCTACATTATTGGTAAAAATAATTGCCCGTATATCTTTAATTAATGCTACCGCTATACTATTTTTATGGGCCTGTATAGTAATCCATATGCTATCACTGGTAGCATGGGCAATAACATCAGACATCAAATCCCCACAATAGGCAGTTTTAATATCATCATCAGAACAAAATACTACTTTCTGTAAGGCACATTTATCTATTATTTCACTCAATTTCATCTTCATCCCCCTAAATGAATAACTGCTTTTAAAATGGTACCGGTCTCCATAGAAGATTCCAATTCCAGATAGTCTGCACATTTTTTAATATTTGGTAAACCCATACCCGCCCCAAATCCTAAGGCCCTAATTTGTTCTGAAGCAGTGGTAAAACCAGGTTTCATTGCCTCTTCAATATCCGGAATACCAGGGCCATAATCAACTGCAATAATAATTATATTATTCCCTTCAATCTGGACTGATATATAGCCACCTAAGGAATGGATACTGATATTCATCTCAGCTTCATAACAAACAATAGAAACTCTACGTAATATCTGTTTGTCAATATTCATCTTTTGCAGATAATTTCTGATAATACTGGCTACCCGGCCAGCATTATCAAAGTCTGCCTTTTTAACTTCAAAGCGCAATGGTTTTTGCTGGGCTTGTTTAAGTAAATCTTCGGATATCTGAAGATTCTTATCTTCCTTTTTTTCCACATTCTCGGCTATAGTTTGAATATTCAAAAGCAGACGATTCAGGATATCACCCATGGTTAAAATACCAACAATTTTATGAGAGTGAGCATTCTCTGTTACCGGCAGTCGTCCAAATTTATATTGTTCAAACTTCTTTATGGCTGAAACTAAAGAATAATTCTGGGGAATAGTCACCACTTCTTTAGTCATATAATCTTTAACTTTATCATTTACATAATTTTGATCTAAAGCAGTGATTACATTATCTATACTAACAATACCAATGATATTCTTCTTTTCATCCAGAATAGGTACTCCCGAGATTCTATTTTTTTTCATAGCTAACTGGATCTCACGAAAGGTGGCTTCCTCACTAAAATAAATTACCTCCCTGGTCATAGCATCTTTTACTTTTATTTCGTAAATTAGCTCATTGGCTAAAGTTAACTTTTCTCTGGAATGTAAAATAGTCATTTCTTCTCTTCACTAATAATTGCCTCCGTAATTGCCCGACAGGCCTCAAACATTGTTTTGGAAGTCATCAAAAGTGGAATGTGATGTGAGCGGGCTAACCCAATAGCCTCCTGCTCAGGAGCTTTCCCCCTAACAAAGACTACTCCTATCCCTCCCGCTATTTCAGCTGTCCTTACTACTTGCTGGGAGGTCAAACCAGTTAATAACAAAAAATTATCCTTGCCTAATGCTAAAACATCACTTAACAGATCACTGGCTGCAAAGGCCTCGATATCCTGTTCCAGCAAATCTTCACCGGTCAAAACCTCAGCATCTAAAATATTCACAATTTCTTTAATCTTCATAGCAGCTCCTCGTTTAATTATAGAACAAGATATTCAGGGGAGGTATCCCCTGAAACCCCTCATCATCACCCTCACCTTACCTCTCCCTTCTAAGGAGGATTAGGGAGATAGTGTAAAAATACAAGATATTCAAGGGGAATTCTTCCCCTTGAGATCCCCTGAAAGAACTTTCAACTAGCAACTGTATTTAAACGATATACGTTATACGTAATACGATATACGATTTTGTCATTGCGAGGAGCAAAGCGACGAAGCAATCTCATCCACTTATACCCGCATCTTTTATCTGAAAACAATTAACTGCAAACTGATAACTATTTATCACCCTCACCTTACCTCTCCCTTCTAAGGGAGAGGATTAGGGAGATAGTGTAAAAATATAAAATATATTATTTCTTATCTAAAAAAGAATATCTTGTAGTATCAGAATTTTTTTTAAATTTCGATGCTATTAAATAAATTGTGAAAAATATCACAAATCATACCCAGAAATTTTAACATATACCTAAAATATATGTCAAATTTATCCTATAATAAATACGGCTATTGCCAAATATTTTTATTGACGGCTAAGAATTTTAAGACAAATAGAAAACCAGTTTTTCCAGCTCAATAGCAATATCAATGTGCTTGATTATTACCTCCCGGGGATGCTTGATACTAATAGGAGCAAAATTAAGTATTGCTCTAACTCCCCCAGCTATCATCTTATCGGCTACTTCCTGAGCTGACTCTGCCGGTACCGTAATAATACCAATTTTTATTTTCTTTATTCTCAGGTAGTCTTCCATCTCTTTCATAGGTCTTATCTTAATACTACCAATTTTTTTACCTATTTTATAAATATCATTATCAAAAACTGCTTTAATCATAAAACCTCTTTTAGAGAAACCCTTATAGCGGAGAAAAGCGGTACCAATATTTCCAGCACCAACCAGAACTATATCCCACTTTTTATTAGACTTAAGTATTCCCTTCAGAGTAACCAGTAATTCAGATATAGGGTAACCAATTCCTCTTTTCCCAAATTCTCCAAAATAAGAAAGATCTTTTCTAATCTGATGTGGGCTAATACCAGTCATTTCTGAGAGCATGGAAGATGAAATAGTGTTTATGGGTTTTTCCTTTTTAGATTCAAGTAGTAATTCTAAGGTCCTGTGATAAATTGATAAACGGTCAATAGTTGCCTGAGGAATATATTTTCTACTTCCCTTAATGAGACAAAATCCTTTCTGATAAATTTTATGTTTCTAACAACCTTCAATAGAAGATATTAAATTAAGGCCATTATCTCTGAGTAATCCAGATTTCATATCCTAATTTTTTTAATTCTTGAGCTGCCCTTTCAGCTTGTTCTCGTGATGAATAGGCACCTACTTGCACTTTAAAAGCATTATTGTGCTTGATAACATAGGTCGTATACCCACGTTGCTCAATTTCTTTAGCTAAACCCCTGGCATTATTTTCAATAGAAAAATAACCCACCTGCACCGTATAAACTAAACCAGATGGTGGAGCTGGTTCTACCTTGCTAACGGTAACTTCCGGCTTGGCTGCCTCGGTTACAGTTTGCCCTGCTGTAGAATCAACTACTTTTGGGCTAACTTGCTCTTCTGGCTGAGAGGAAATCTCTCTTTCAGGTGGTTTTACTGTTTCTGGAACTTTCACTTCAGCTGGTCTTTCACTGGTAGGAGTGCCCTGAGCAATTAATTCTTCCCTTGTTTTTTGTTCTTCTTTTTGTTCTGGGATCATTTCTTCTTCAAAAACAGTTTGTGGCACCGATACTAATTCTTCTGGTGGTAAATAACTTCTTTCTCGTGCCATATAAAAAGCAACCGATAAAATTACAATTGCCCCAATTAAGATAATGAGAGTTTCCAGATTACTCCTTGTTTTTCTTTTATAAATCCGCCTTGATCGCCTCAAGGATATACCTCCCCTCTTGTTAACAGTACAGTATAATTTCAAGGGGATAAATTCCCCTTGATAACCCCTGAATTATCAGTATTGAGTATCTAGTATTTAGTATATAGTTTAAATGCTAGTTAAATAATAAAGAAAAATTCCTTTTAAAGAAAATATATCTTGTTTTACCAACAAGATATTCAAGGGGAATCCTTCCCCTTGAGAACCCCTTAATAATAAAAAATCCTACCTTAGATATAATGATTAAGGAAGGATTTCTAATTATTTTCCTCCAGCAGGCTGGTTTTATTCCAATTAAACCACTACTGTTTTGAATTATTTGGTACCTACCATCTAAGGATTAATTTATCATATTATATTTATTTTTTAATTCTTTGATTTTATTTTTACACCTTTTCAGCTCTAGTTAATATTTTCATGGGATCTAACTTTATACCAGGTCCCATTGTAGAAGAGACAGAAACACTTAATAAATAACGTCCTTTTGAAGTGGGTGGTTTTACTTTTAAAATAGCATCTAAAAGTGCATAAAAATTTTCTATTAGCTGCTCGTCTGGGAAATCTATTTTCCCAATAATAGCATGCACAATCCCAAAACGGTCAGCTCTATATTCTACTTTACCCTTTTTTGTTGACAAGACAGCATTTTTGATATCAAATGTTACAGAACCAAGTTTTGGATTAGGCATTAAACCACGAGGACCTAAAATGCGTCCTAATTTTCCAACGACTTTCATCATATCAGGTGTGGCAATTACAGCATCAAAATCAGTCCATCCATTTTGAATTTTTTCAGCTAATTCTTCTCCTCCTACAAAGTCAGCACCTGCTTCTTCTGCCTCTTTCGCCTTTTCACCTTCTGCAAAAACTAAAACTTTGTTTTTCTTCCCAGTACCGTATGGCAATTCGACTGCTCCCCTTACTTGTTCCTCAGAACGCCGTGTATCTATTCCTAAACGAATTGCTAACTCTATAGTTTCATTAAAATTAGCCCAGCTTAACTCTTTTACCAGTTTAATAGCTTCTTCGATTGTATATAATTTTTTTCTATCATATTTTTTAAAGCTTTCTAAATATTTCTTACCTCTCTTTTTCAATAGCTCTTCCTCCTTGTGGTAATAAAAGGACTTTCTCCTCCCACTATTTAAATATAAAAATTACTCTATCTCAATACCCATACTGCGAGCTGTACCTTCTATAATTTTCATTGCACTTTCTAAATCATTAGCATTAAGGTCTGGCATTTTTATTTCGGCAATTTCTTTAACTTTAGTTCTATTAATTTTAGCTACTTTGTTCTTATTAGGTTCAGAAGAACCCTTCTCAATTTGAGCGGCTTCCTTTAAAAGAAATGATGCCGGTGGTTTTTTACAAATAAAATTGAATGATCGATCTTGATAAACGGTAATAATAACTGGAATAATTGTTCCAATATCTTGTTTAGTTCTTTCGTTAAAAGCTTTACAAAATTCCATAATATTAAGACCATGTTGCCCTAAAGCTGGCCCTACTGGTGGTGCTGGATTTGCTGCTCCAGCTGGAATTTGCAATTTAATATTTGCTATGATTTTTTTTGCCATCTAACTTACTCCTCTTTTAGCTCAATTTTAAAACTGATCATAATCATATTTTCTAATTGTTAATTTAACAAATTAATATGGAAAATATTTTTTAATATTTTTCTACATCTGTAAATTCTAATTCTACTGATGTTTCTCTTCCAAAAATAGTTAAAAATACCTTTAATTTTCCTTTTTGGGGGTCAATTTCCTTTACTTTTCCAGTATATCCGGTAAAGGGACCAGCAATAATATTAACATTGGTTCCAATACCTATATCAACCTTTGGTTTCTTTTCCCCTTTACCCATCTGTTTTAAAATATTTTTTATTTCATTTTCATTAAGGGCAATAGGTTTGCCGCCAGAACCAACAAATCTGGTAACTCCTGGTGTATTTCTAACAGCATACCATGAATCGTTATTCATTTTCATTTGCACTACAACATAACCAGGAAATACCTTTTTCTGAACATACCTCTTTTTACCAGATTTTGTTTCCAATACTCTTTCGGTTGGTATTAACACTTGAAATATCTGATCTTCCATCCCCATTGACTTAACTCTCTGTTCAAGATTTGCTTTTACTTTACTTTCATATCCTGAATAGGTATGTACAACATACCATCTTTTTTCTTCAATTGTCTTGATTATTGTCCATCACACTCCAAATAGGGTATTAATTGTCTTTTATCTTTAGAGGTATTATTGTTGTAAGATGATAGTAACGATGCGTGAAAAGACCAGGTCAACAACTCCTAAAAATATGGCAACTATTATAACTGTTATCATTACCACAATAGTACTGCTAATTAGTTGCTTTCTATTTGGCCAAGTAACCTTTTTTAATTCTGTCCTCGCTTCTTTGATAAAATTTATTACCTTTTGAAACAATTGACTTACTTTCATTATTGCACCTTTTCAGCACCATTATTTTAAATTATGTTTTTTATCTTTATCTGGCAGGCCCGGCAGGATTTGAACCTGCAACCCCCGGATTTGGAGTCCGGTGCTCTCCCGTTAGAGCTACGGACCTGCATACCAATTATTATCTTATAGCTAAAAAATACTAATATAAACAATCATTTTGTTTCTTTATGTACGGTATGTTTCTTACAAAATTTACAGTACTTTTTTAACGAAATTCTACCAGAGGTATTCTTTTTATTTTTATAATTGTAATAATTTCTATTATTGCATTCTGAACAAGCTAATACTATTCGATCTCTCATTATTGATCCTCACTATCGGAGAAAATTTACGAAACTAAATCTAACACATTTTAATATAACTGTCAAGCTATTCAAAAGAGATTATTCCCCTTGGTATTCCCTTTATTTTTATCTCCGTTTTATTATTCTCATTAAGCAAAATATATTACCCTTCGATATATCTCTCCTTCTATATTTTTTATAACAAATCATTCCCTCCCTTTAAGTATGAGAATTATTGAAATTCATATACCTTAAGCTATTATATATTTATTATATTTGATATTAGATGTTTTTTATTTTTTGGCCTATAGAACGTTGCGCTAAATTAATTCTTTAATAGTAGTATTATCAACTATTTTGACATTACACCAGGCAACAATTAAGACTGGGAATTTATCCCAGTCTTAATTGTTTATTTTAGTTATATTTTAACCTATCGATATTTTTTAAGCTTTTAACGTTTACCTATTTTACTCAATTATCTCTGTAACCACTCCAGCCGCAATGGTTCTGCCACCTTCTCGAATGGCAA
>DKFO01000013.1:0-3620 GCA_002452835.1 Candidatus Atribacteria bacterium UBA6794
GGGAAGGATTCCCCTTGAATATCGGGGAAGGATAATTAAAGAATGAAGTTTTGGATAAAAACTGGAATAATTATTACCGCTATAATATTGGAATCGGTTTTAGTAAATGTTTTAAAAATTGATACAGTTAAACCTGATTTAATATTAATAACAGTTATTTGTTTGTCTTTTCTCTCCAGTTCGGAAGAAGGTGTAATTGTAGGCTTTGCCGCAGGGCTGCTAAAAGATCTTTTTTCTATTAATTTATTAGGGACTAACGCCTTAGCGAAAACCATTATTGGCTATATATCTGGAATAATAAGAGAAAGAATATTTTATGAGCATCTTTTAGTTATAATTATTATTGCTACCTTTTTTTTAACTCTTTTGAATAATACCCTTATTTATCTTTTACTAAATGCATTTCATAGTAATTATAATTTTGCTATTATTGCCAGAAAATATATACTACTACAAGCATTTATTAATTGTGTAATATCTCCTTTTATTTTTTTAGCTATAAAAAAAATATTAGCCCATAGTCAGCATTGGAGTTAAAGAAAAGATATGTTTAATCAGAAAAGTAAAAAAGTAACCAAAGAGATTACTAAAAAAAGGTTGCATGATTTTTTTATCTTGATAATTCTATGTTTTGCAATTTTATTAGTAAATCTTTGGTATTTACAGATAATTCGTGGTAAGGAGTTTGAGCAAAGAGCAATTAATAATTGTATTCGTTCTTTAGTAGAAGAGGCTCCCCGCGGAGAAATCTATGACCATAAAGGGAAGCTTATGGTAACTAATAGGCCCGCAGTAAATTTTGCCATTATTCCTGCCGAGGTGAATGATTATCAGATTTTAGCTAATGAGTTTAGTTCACTTTTAGCAGTAGATTCTACCTATCTTATTGATAAAGTTGAGAATTTAAGACAACCCTCTTTCCAAGCTTTGACTATTAAAAAAGATTTAGAAAAAGAGAAAATAGTAGCAATTGAAGAAAAAAAATATAAATTCAAGGGCACCATCCTTACCGTGCAACCTGAAAGAAAATATCTTTATCAAAACCTTGCGGCACATGTATTAGGATATGTAAATGAGATTAGTGAAGAAGAATTAAAAACATCTGAATTTAGACATTTAACTGTGGGCGATATGGTTGGTAAATCTGGTTTAGAACGTTTCTATGATTCCTATTTGAGAGGAGAAAAAGGTTATAAAGAAGTAGAAGTCGATGCCTTAGGCAGGGAAATTGCTACTATTCACTTTCAAGAACCAACAGCCGGAAATGATGTTTACCTGACCATTAATAGTGATTTACAACAATATATACAAACACTTATGATTGATAAAAAAGGAGCAATAATGGTAAGTGAACCATATACCGGTAAGATATTAGCCCTGGTTAGCTATCCAGATTATGACCCTAATATATTTACTCAACAAATGACCATAACTCAATGGCAAGAAATAGCTCAAAGCAAGGATAATATCTTATGTAATCGTACTATTCAGGGAATTTATCCACCAGGCTCAGTATTTAAGCTCATTATTGCTATTGCTGCCTTGGAGGAAGGAATTGTTGATTTAAATAGCAGGGTTTATTGTCCTGGTTATTACCAGCTTGGTGATTCGTTATTTAAATGCTGGAAGGAAAACGGTCATGGCAATCAAACAATTGTGGAAGCAATTGCCAATTCCTGCAATGTATTTTTTTATACTATAGGAAATAAATTGGGTATTGACAAGTTGCATTATTACGCAAAATTATTTGGTTTTGGTGAAAAAACGGGTATTGATTTACCAGGAGAGTTGGCAGGGTTGGTACCTTCACAGGAATGGAAAAGCAAGACATTTAACCAATCCTGGTATCCTGGTGATACTGTAAATATATCTATTGGTCAGGGATTTTTGCTGGTGACACCTTTTCAAATACATAATATGCTCTGTCTTATTGCTAATGAAGGGTATTATTTTAAGCCAGCTCATGTTGAAAAAATAGTATCTAAGTCAGGGGAGGTTATAAAAAAATTTGAACCAGAGTTAATTAGAAAAATTGGTATTTCTGAAAATACATTCCAGATTATTAAAAAAGGTATGAGGAAGGTAGTAGAAGATGGAACTGGTCGTTCAGCAAACATTGAAGAGGTAAAGATTGCTGGTAAGACCGGAACAGCTCAGAACCCTCAAGGAGAAAATCATGCCTGGTTTGTTGGTTTTGCTCCTTATGAAAAACCAGAAGTTTGTGTTACAGTTTTTATAGAGCATGGAGGGGATGGAAGTCAGGCTGCTGCTCCCATTGCCAGCAATATTATTCAGAGATATTTTCAATTAAGAAACAAAGAGATCATAAAAGCTGAAAATTTTTAAGAAGCCATAGGAGATATTATTTTTGTGTTAGGAGAAAGAAGGTCATCACAGTTTTTATCAGATAAGTCCTTATTAAATCGCCAATTTCGGTTAATTAAGCATATTGATTATTCCCTAATCTTTTTAGTATTAGTTCTTTGTTTCCTTGGTTTGCTGGTTATTTATAGTACCACCCAACCTGAAATTAGCAATGAGGAAGATATACAATTTACTAAAAGACAATTACTGTACATTTTAGTTGGTTTATTCCTTTGTTTTGTAGTAGCAACAATTGATTATCACCAACTAGAAAAGATAGCTATTCTCATTTATATACTAACGATTATTATGTTAGTCTATGTTCTCCTATTTGGTAAAACAACAGGTGGTGCACGCCGCTGGATTAAGGTTGCTGGGTTTGATTTCCAACCTTCTGAATTTGCTAAAATTGCTTTAATTGTTTTTCTGGCAGATTTTTTGAGCAAACAAAAGGATAAATTATCTAATATTCTATACTTTTTATTGCCTTTTTTATTTACTGGCATTCTAATGTTACTAGTTTCTAGACAACCTGATTTAGGGACGGCAATAGTTTTTTTTGCTATAGTATTGTTTATGATTTATGTTGCCGGAATTGAATGGAAGTATATTTTAATGATATCTTTGCTATTAGTGGCTTCATTTCCAGTCCTTTGGTCCTTTTTGAAGGATTATCAACGAAAAAGAATAATATATTTTCTAAATCCAGACCTTGATCCCTTAGGTGCTGGATATAATATCATTCAGTCCAAAGTAGCAATTGGTTCTGGTGGATTATTGGGTCAGGGATTATTTAGTGGTATTCAAAGCCAATTAAAGTTTCTACCCGCTCAACATACTGACTTTGTTTTTGCAGTCATTGGAGAGGAATTGGGTTTTTTAGGAGCATTGTTATTATTATCCTTATTTATTTTGTTGTTATGGAAAGGTATTAAGATTGCTCAAGAAGCACCTGATTTGTTGGGAACATTTTTAGCCACTGGTGTTGTTGCTTTTATGTTTTTTCATATTTTTATAAATATTGGTATGGTTATGGGATTAGTGCCAGCAACTGGTTTACCTTTACCATTCATTAGTTACGGGGGTACTTTTATGATTACTAACTTTATTGGTATAGGCTTATTACTCAATATCCATTTAAGGAGTCTTTTCCTATAGTATTTTAGTAGAATTGGAACAATATTAGGGAAGGTTAATGTGAATATAAAAAATAGAAAAATTGATAAAGAAATGAAGAAAGAAGCTATTAGAAAAAT
>DKFO01000013.1:3672-4902 GCA_002452835.1 Candidatus Atribacteria bacterium UBA6794
CCGGACCTATATGAAATAGGGATGAGTTATTTAGGATTTAAAATTCTTTATGAAATAATAAATAAACGTGCTGATTCTTGTGCCGAAAGAATTTATTCTCCAGCGGTAGACCTGGAAAAGTTATTAATAAAGGAAGGGATAACCTTATTTTCTTTAGAAAACTATCGACCTCTTAACGAATTTGATATAGTGGGATTTAGTTTACAATATGAGTTAAGCTATACTAATATTCTTAATATTCTTTCTTTAGGGGAGATACCCCTATTTAGTTCCCAACGAGACTTAAGTAGTCCATTGATTATAGCAGGTGGACCAGCAGCATTTAATCCGGAGCCATTAGCTGATTTTATTGATGTTTTTGTAATTGGAGATGGAGAGGAAATTATTAATGAGATTATAGATATTTATAAACAATGGTCCAGAAAAGAACAAAAGAAGGATAAGAAAGTTCTTTTTCAGGAGCTTGTCCTTTTACCAGGTATTTATATTCCCTCTTTTTATAAGGTTAATTACTTTCCAGATGGTAGAATAAAATCATTTCAAAATATAGCAAAAAAGGCACCTTTAAAAATAAAAAAAAGGATAGCCAAAAATTTAGATATGACACCTTTCCCGATTGCGCCCATCGTGCCAAATATAGGTATTGTCCATGACCGGATCACTTTAGAAATATTTCGTGGTTGTACTCGTGGTTGCCGATTTTGCCAGGCTGGAATGATTTATCGACCTGTGCGAGAGCGTTCTATCAACTCTTTATTAGACTTAGCAGAAAAAAGTTTATCCAATACTGGCTATGAAGAAATTTCTTTATCTTCTTTAAGTTCGAGTGATTATAGCCAAATTGATGATTTAACAAAAGAATTAGTTGATCGTTACCAACAAAAAGGAGTTGGTATATCATTACCATCTTTAAGGATTGACAGTTTTTCTATACAATTAGCAATACAGACTCAACGGGTCCGAAAAACTGGTTTAACATTTGCCCCGGAAGTGGGTAGTGCGCGAATGAGTAGAATAATTAATAAGAATGTTAGTGAGGATGATTTATACCGTACTGTCCAGTATGCCTTGGAAATGGGTTGGAAAAGAATTAAACTTTATTTCATGATTGGCTTACCATATGAAACATGGAATGATATTGAAGGAATCATTAATATGATAAGAAAGGTGGAAGTAATTGGCAAGAAAAAAGTAGGAAAGAAATTTTCGTTAAATGTGAGTATTAATACC
>DKFO01000013.1:4958-5914 GCA_002452835.1 Candidatus Atribacteria bacterium UBA6794
AGACACATATCATGTAATTTCCCAAATACCCAGCTGTCTCTGTTGGAAGCTGTTTTTGCTCGGGGAGACCGCAGATTAGGTAAGGTATTGGAAGAAGCATATAAAAGAGGATGTAAATTTGATTCCTGGAGAGAAAACTTTAATTTTGCCTCTTGGGAAGAGTCTTTTAGAAAATGTAATTTAGATATGTCTTTTTATGCTCATAGAAAAAGAGAGAAAGAAGAAGTGTTTCCCTGGGATATAATTGATTGTGGGGTAAAAAGACAATATTTATGGACAGAATGGGAGAAAGCCAGGCAGGAAATCAGCACTGAAGATTGTAGATTGTCCTATTGTCATAGTTGTGGCTTAGAGGATACCTGCTCAGAAATAGTGAAAAATTATGGTGACTAAGTGAGTTTTAATTTAGTATATAAAAGTTGTTAGAAATGAGCGAATAATGTCTTATCTTTATCGTATTAATTATCGTAAAGATGGCCCTTTGATATTTATATCTCAACTAGATTTAAATTCTTTAGTCAGGAGAATATTACTAAGAGCAAAGATACCAGTAGAACTAACTCAGGGTTATAATCCCAGGATGAAGATTTCTTTTACTCCTGCTTTGCCCCTGGGTATGGAAGGATGGCAAGAAATTCTGGATGTTTATCTGATAGAGCAATTTGAACCACAGATATTAAAAGAAAAAATCAATGCAGTAGCTCCAGTTGGTTTTAAAGTCTTGGCAATTAACAAAGTGCCCAATCAAGAGGCGCCTTTAAATAAACTGTTACAATTTGCCTCTTATTTAATATATTTAACTAATAATGATGAAAATATAGATAAAGGCAAGCGTTGGGAAGATAAAATAAAAATTTATATCCGCAATTTTTTAGAGCAAAAGAATATTATTATAAAAAAAGAAACAAAAAGAGGGATAAGGGAGATTAATTTACGTCCTCTTATTCAAAAATTAG
>DKFO01000061.1 GCA_002452835.1 Candidatus Atribacteria bacterium UBA6794
CTTTATTACCCCTCTCCCTTAGAAGGGAGAGGGGAGGGTGAGGGTGAATAAATTATTATCTTGCCTGTATTATAGTGGTTCTCAAAGGATATTTCGAAAAGAGTTACAGTTGCAAGATTTTTATAAATTGGATATAATATGTTGCCTGTATAAAGTAAAAAATAAATTTTGGCTATTTAAAGTGTATTGTGATTTTAATAAAAATTATGGAATAAATAATGCCTGAACAATCTGTTTTAATTAAAAATAAAGATGAATTAAGAGAATTATTTGGACAACTTGATTCTAAGGTTAATTTCATTTGTCAATCTTTATCAGTAAAAATTTCAACAAGAAACAGTAATTATCTTACCATTTCTGGCAAAAAAAGTAATGTCCAACAAGCAGTGAAAGTTATTGAGGACTTATTATTGATTATTCGTGATGGCAATCCGGTTAATCTATCAGAAATAAGATATCAAATAGATATGATAAAAGAGAACAATTCATTTCAATTAAACGAATTATATAATATGGAAATTCAAGTTTTTAAAAAAGATAAAATAATTAGACCAAAAACATTTGGGCAGAAACAAATTTTAGAAAAGATTAAAAATAATGATATATTATTTGTTATTGGACCCGCCGGAACCGGAAAAACATATTTAGCAGTAGCCATTGCCATTTCTGCCTTAAAGAAAAAAGAGGTTGATAGAATTATTTTAGTACGACCTGCTGTAGAAGCAGGAGAAAGTCTTGGTTTTTTACCAGGAGATTTAATGGAAAAAATTGATCCCTATTTCAGACCTCTTTATGACGCAATATATGAAATGATGCCTTCCGATAAATTTCAAAATTATTTAGAGCGTGGAATTATTGAAATTGCCCCCCTTGCTTATATGAGAGGACGTACTTTAAATAATTCTTTTATTATATTGGATGATGCCCAAAATACTACCTTAGGGCAAATGAAAATGTTTTTAACACGTTTTGGTTTTGGTTCTAAAATTATCGTAACCGGCGATATTACCCAAGTAGATTTACCACAAAAAACAAATTCTGGTTTAACAAGTATTGCCAAGATACTTAAAAATATTCAAGGTATTGAATTTGTTTATTTGGGAAAGAAGGATGTAGTTAGGCATAGATTAGTAAAAGAAATAATTCTTGCTTATGAAAATGCTTACCAATGCCAAAGCAATGAAAAAACTGAAGTAAATACAATAAATAATTACCATGAAGATGAACATAAATAAAATCAATAGAAAAAATATTAAAATATTACAAAAAAATACTTTGCAAAGAATAGCAATTTTTTTTCTTTTAATTATTTTAGTTACCTTTATTTTATCAATAAATTTCATACCAAGTAAAATTATTTTAAAAGTTGGAGAAGTTGCTCCTCGCGATATTGTTTCTCCAAAAACTATTGAATTTGTTGATGAAAAGGCTACTGAAAAATTAAGAGAAGAAGCAGCAAAATCTATTCGTGAAGTTTACCACCTCAACTTAGCTAGTATTGAAAATGTAGAAAAAGAATTAACTAATTTTTTTTCAGATATAAAAGAACTGAGAAATAAATATCATTTTGATGAAAATCAGATAAAAAATAACCAAGAAACAAAACAATTAATAATTGACCCTTCAATTAATGATGATTTAGAAATGATTAAAGAAAAATATTCTATTAATTTAGAAAGCACAATCATGTTAAATTTAGTAACATTAGATCAATTTTCTCTTAAAGAGATTGAGCAGAATGTGAATCAGGCAGTTAAGAAGATTATGCAACAGGGTGTTAGAGAAAACGATATGGAAGAGGCAAAGAAACAAATTTTAAGAGAAATTAGTGAATTAGCTAGTAATCCTTATACTGCTGTTCTAGCTGGAGAAATAGGGACAGTCTTTTTAAAACCAAGTCTATTTTTGGATGAAGAAGCAACCCAATTAAAAAAACAAGAGGCAATCGCAGCAGTAAAGGAGGTAAAAAATGTTATTAGAAAAGATCAGATTATTATTAGAAAGGGAGAAATTGTTACTCCAGAACATATTGAAAAATTAGAGGCATTAGGATTACAAAATCCAGTTATGAATTTTCAGAATATATTGGGTTTGCTAATATTGAATTCTATTCTTATTTTTCTCTTAGCTTTATATATTTTTACATATCATAAAACAGTTTATCACGAGACTAATAAATTGATTTTGTTAGGAATATTATATCTTGCTATTATTTTTATTGCTAAGGTTATTGGAGAAGTTTCTGCTTATTTAATTCCAGTAGCTTTTGTTTCTATGCTGATAGCAATAACTATTGATTCCCGTTTGGCTATATGGATGACTTTTTTAATTAGTTTTAATATTGGAATCATTTTTTTTGGCGAGATAGATTATATGATTGTAGCCCTAGCCGGAGGCCTTATTTCCATATTTAGTATTCGAAAAGCTACCCAACGTTCTAGCTTAACTCGTGCTGGCCTTTTTATTGCCCTGGTAAATATATTTTCCATAACAGCATTGGGATTAATACATGGGCATTCGACAGATATTATATTGAAAAACAACCTGTGGGGGGTATTAAATGGTTTTATTTCTGCTATTTTAACTATAGGTATTCTCCCTTTTTTGGAAAGTTTTTTTGATATTTCTTCTTCATTTAGATTAATGGAATTGTCAAATCCAAATCAACCCTTATTAAGACAATTGTTAGTAGAAGCCCCTGGTACTTATCACCATAGTGTAATAGTAGGCAATTTAGCTGAAGCAGCTGCAGAAGAAATTGGAGCAAATTCTTTATTAGCTCGCGTAGGAGCATATTATCATGATATAGGTAAGTTGAAAAGACCATATTTTTTTACTGAAAATCAAGAGGCATATAAAAATACTCATGATGATATGGAGCCTAGCTTAAGTGCCCTGGTTATCGCTTCTCATGTAAAAGATGGAATTGATATGGCCAGAAAATATAAATTACCTAAATCAATTATTGACATTATCAATCAGCATCATGGAACAGGTATTATCAGTTATTTTTATCACAAGGCATTACAGACTAGTTCCAATAAATCTACCGAAGTCAATGAGGAAAACTATAGATATTCTGGACCCAAACCCCAAACTAAAGAAGCGGGTATTATACTATTAGCAGACATGCTTGAAGCTGAAGCCAGAACGCTTAATAGTCCTACTTCTAGTAGAATTAAGAGCCTAACTCAAAATGTTATTACCAGAAATTTAGAAAATGGCCAATTAGATGAGTGTAATCTTACCTTAAGAGAGCTAAACAAGATTAAAGAGGTATTTTCTAAAATATTAACCGGCATGTTTCATAACAGAGTAGAGTACCCCGATGACGACTTAATAAACAAATTAAAAAAGGAACGTTCTCAGAGTGAAAATACAGATAAAAAACAACCAGAAACAGATAATAAATCTTCAGAAATTAAAAAAAGCACTGCTGAAAGCAATGGAACTGACGAAACAAAAAGAAATAAGTGAAGTTAGTTTATTATTAACCGATGATAAAGAAATACAAAATCTGAACAAAATATATCGAAATGTTGATGCTCCAACTGATGTTTTGGCTTTTAGCTTATTAGAAGGGCAAGAAAGCTTTCCTCCACCTGATATCGTAAATGAATATTTACTTGGTGATATTGTAATTTCTGTTGAGACTGCCCAAAGGCAAGCAATATCTTTGGGTCATTCTCTACAAGATGAATTAATATTACTTGCTATTCATGGTTTCTTACATTTAATTGGTTATGATCATAACTTGGAACTAGAAGCGAAAGAAATGAGAAGTTTAGAAGAAAAAATTTATAATTATATTTTGAGTTATCGGAATTTCAATAATTCCGATACCTCAAAATAAAGGATTGATTTGTTATAAAAAATTTAGCAAGACAAGACAGGGAAGGGTAATGTACTCTTTTTACTTAATGAGAATAATAAGATTGAACTGGGAATAAAGGAGATTTCAAGAGGAATACCCCTTCCTTTCGGGACACCCCTCTTGAGAGGGGACTTCTTCCCCTTGAATATCTTGTTGGCAAAACAAGACAGATTTTCTTGGTAAAGGAATTTTCTTTATTATTTAACTAGCATTTAAACTATATACTGAATACTAGATACTCAATACTGATAAGAGAGGGGTTTCAGGGGGCAAAGTTCCTTGAATATTTTGGAAAGAAAACACTGAGATAAAACAAAATTAATAAAAAAAGTTGTATTTTTAATGAAAATAATGCATAATAATAATGTAAATGAATAATTATTCAAGCATATTAATCATTTTTTCTAAGTTAAAAATTTGTAGAGAGGAGAGTGGTAAAAATATAAATAAGGATAATTTAGTAGTTATTAAAATTAAGTAATTAATTTAAGGAGGTTAGTTATTATGAGTAAAAAAATAGTTATATTATTTATGGTAATATGTTTAGTTGCTACCTTGGGGACTAATGTCTTTGCTCAAAAATTTATTGCAATTGCTACTGGTGGGACAGGGGGTACTTACTATCCACTGGGAGGTGCTTTAGCTCAGTTGCTATCCAATAAGGTGGAAGGTTTGGTAGTAACCGCTCAAACTTCTGGTGCTTCAATTGCTAATTGTAATCTAATTGCTCGTCACCAAATTGAGACTGCCTTTTCTCAGGCTAACACTACTTATTGGTGTTATACTGCTTCCGGACTACAAGCAGGCAAAGAACCAATTACTAATTTAAGAGGAATTGCCTCTTTATATCCAGAGACAATCCATATTGTTGCTACCAAAGCTTCTGGAGTTAAAACCATTGCCGATTTAAAAGGAAAAAGAGTAGGTGTAGGTGCTCCCAATAGCGGGACAGAAGCTGATGCCAGAATTATTTTAAATGCTCACGGTCTGACCTATGATGATATGAGTATTGATTATATTGACTTTAACGAAGTAGCAGATCGCCTAATCGATGGTCAAATAGATGCTGGTTTTGTTACTGCTGGTTATCCCACTTCCAGTATTATCAATATTGCTACTATTCGTGACCTTGTTTTGGTACCCGTAGATAGAGAAGTAGCCGAAAAATTAGTAGAAGAGATTCCTTATTATGGAATCACCGAAATCCCTGCTGGAATCTATACTGGCGTAGAGGAACCAGTTTTGGCTTTGGCTACACCAGCACTTTGGATTTGTGATTCTCAATTAGATCCTACTTTAGTTTATAAAATAACCAAAGCTCTATGGGAAAATTTAGATATATTAGTGCAGGTTCATGCTCAAGGTAAAAATATCACTTTAGAAACTGCTCTTGCTGGAATGGCTATTCCACTTCACCCTGGTGCAGAGCTCTATTATAAAGAAATTGGGTTAATTGAATAATTGTAGGTATCTTCAACATTAATACGAAGTTTGATCCGGGTACTATTATATTATTAATAAAATGTAATTGTACCCGGATTTCTCTTTATTATCTTATTTTATATTTTGTTTATACTTTGCTAGATGAGAATATTCTGAAAATTTATGAAGAAAAAATTAAATATAATTTTATTTTTATTATTAGTTATTATTATATTTTATTTAAATAGTTCTTTCTATGTTCTCACTATAAAAAAAATCCCTGAAGATGAAATAATTTTTCAAGAAAAAATATTTCCAGGTAAACAGTTTATCTTAATATATACTCATTCTGTTGCTCAAACCCCGGTCTGGGAATTTTTTGAAATAGACAGTGAGGGCCAATTAATACTTACCGAAACCCATTTTTATGACCATGGAGCTGGCTTACCTTATGCTGCATTTGGGGACGAAATTTTTGTTAGTGAAGATGGAAAGTTTAAAATTAAAAATATGTCTAGAAAAATTAAGACACCATTATATTATCGAGTTTATCAAGATCTTGGTAATATTTTTATTTTTGAAAATCAGGAAATAAATTTATCAGAAACAATAGGCAGTGGATTATTAACAATTGACATTCTTCGCTTAAATTTAATTGATTATTTCCTTAAAAATTAAGGGCTTAAGAGGAGGAGAAAAATTTGAAGGATAATATAGATAAAGAAAATGAATCTAAAAAAAATATACCAGAATTAACTGAGGCACATGAAAAAATTGATGTGCAAAAATTATTAGAACAGTATGATACTGAATCCAATATCAGAAGACCAATCGGTTATATTGCTATAATTATTTCCATTATAGCTATCAGTATGTCTCTTTTTCATTTTTACACTGGCGGTTTTGGTTTATGGTTAGCTTTAAAACAAAGAGCACTACATCTGGCTTTTACCTTAGCTTTGATATTCTTACTATACCCAACCACTAAAAAGGGAATTGGCAGTGATAAATCAAAAGTACCATTATGGGATATAGTATTAGCAATATTAGGAGCATTTACTAGTTTATATCTTATCATCTATTATAATGAACTTGTTTTTAGAGCAGGATTACCAAGTAGAATAGATCTAATTATGGGTGGTATTACTATATTATTAGTTTTAGAAGCTACTAGAAGAGCAATTGGACCTGAGTTACCAATAGTGGTACTGGTATTTTTAATTTATGCCTATTTTGGTCCTTACATGCCTGGCTTTCTTGCCCACCGTGGTTATCCTTTAGAAAGGATTATTGAACATCTCTATATGCAAACAGAGGGTATTTATGGCATTCCTCTTGGGGTTTCTTCCTCATTTGTCTTTCTTTTCATCCTCTTTGGTTCAGTATTAAATAAAACTGGCATGGGAAAATTTTTTATCGATTTATCTATGGCCTTGGCTGGGCATACTACTGGTGGACCTGCTAAAGTTGCAGTTATAGCCAGTGGTTTTATGGGCTCAATTAATGGAAGTTCAGTTGCCAACGTGGTTACCACCGGAAGTTTTACTATACCATTGATGAAGAGTATAGGCTATAAAAAGGACTTTGCTGGAGCGGTAGAAGCCGCTGCCTCCACAGGAGGACAGATTATGCCACCTGTTATGGGTGCTGCAGCATTCGTTATGTCTGAATTTTTAGAAATTCCTTATATAAAAATAGCTGCCGCTGCTATCATCCCTGCTATTATTTATTATATTGCGGTTATAACCATGGTCCACTTAGAGGCATGCAAATATGATTTAAAAGGTTTACCAAAAGAAAGATTACCCAAGGCAAAAGAGGTATTGCAAGAAAAGGGGCATCTTTTAGTACCAATTATAGGTTTGGTATATTTATTGGTTAGGGGCTACACGGCACTGTTTGCTGCTTTTTGGGCAATTGTTATGAGCCTGGCAATTAGTATGCTTAAAAAAGAGACCCGGCTCAACTTAAAAGGTCTTTTAGGTGCCTTTGAAGACGGTGCCAAAGGAGCCTTGGGAGTTGCTGCAGCTTGTGCCTGTGCCGGCATGGTAGTAGGTGTAGTAACCTTGACTGGTTTGGGTCTTAAAATTGCCAATGGTATAGTATCATTAGGAGGTGGAAATCTACTACTAACTTTATTTTTTACCATGATTGCCTCTATTTTACTGGGAATGGGCTTGCCAACTACTGCCAAATATATTATTTTGTCTATTATGGCAGCTCCGGCCTTAGTCCAATTGGGAGTTTTACCTTTAGCTGCCCATATGTTTATTCTTTACTTTGGAGTTATTGCTGATTTAACACCACCAGTTGCTGTAGCAGCTTTTGCTGGTGCAGGTATAGCAGGAGGTAACACTATGAGGACTGGTTTTATTTCTGTTCGATTAGCGGTAGCTGGTTTTATGATTCCCTATATTTTTGCTATAAATCCGGCTTTAATGGGATTAGGCGGCTCTTTTATTCAAACTATCCAATTAGTGATAACCTCCTTAGCAGGGGTACTGTCTCTGGGTGCTGCTGCTGGTGGTTATTTGTTAGTAAAGACACCATTCTATGAACGTATCTTATTATTAATTAGTGCCATTTTGCTTATCTCGCCAGATTTAATGACAGATATAATTGGTATTATCATTTTGATGACTATCCTATTTCTACAACATACCAGACAAAAAAAACAAAAAACAAGCTAAACTGACTGTATAAATATATAATTGTTCAAAAAATTATTTAATATACTCATACTCTCTTTCTTTAGACTATAAATTTAGCTTAAATAAAATCATAAAAAAGGTAAATTAATTGAATAAAAGCTTTCAAAAATTAATAAATAAAGCAGAAGAAGCGAGGTTAAATGCCTATGCCCCCTATTCTAAATTTACAGTTGGATCAGCGGTTATGACCAAGGAAGGGGCTATCTTTACCGGTTGTAATATAGAAAATGCTTCACTTGGATTAAGCATCTGTGCTGAAAGAGTGGCAATCTATAAAGCAGTTTCATCTGGCTATAAGAGCTTCAAAGCATTAGCAATAATAGGAGATACTGAAGAGCCCTGTACACCTTGTGGCGCCTGTAGGCAGGTCATGTTAGAATTTTCACCAGATATGGAGGTAATAATGACTAATCTTAATCAAAAGATTAAAATAACAAAGGCTAAGGAATTGCTTCCAGATATATTCCAAGGTGAAATTCTAAAGAATTAATAAGGGATTTAAATTATCTTTATGAATCGTTTATTTCAAACAGAAGGGATAGTATTAAAGAGCATAAAACTAAATGAAGCTGATAAAATTGTGACTATTTACAGTAAGGATTATGGAAAGTTTAGAGCAATAGCAAAAGGGGTCAGAAAAACAAAGAGCCAATTTGGTAGCAGTATGGAAAACCTTACTATGATAAAATTGCTCGCCTTTAAAGGAAAAAATTTAAATATTATAAGTCAAGCAGAGATTATTAATTCATTTTTTTTAGAGTGTAAAGACTTATTTCGTTATGGATTAGCAATTAATTGTGCCGAAATTGTTGATAAAATATCAGTCGAAGAAGACCCCAATATAAATTTTTATGAACTCTTTAAAAATACTTTATTATTATTAAAAGATGAAAAAAATCCTCTTCTTTTAGTTGAATCATTTAAATGGAAACTTTTTGTTATTTTAGGTTACCAGCCAGAATTAAATAGATGTGTTCATTGTCATAAACTAATTAATAAAAGAAAAAATTACATTTTTGATATTTCCAAAGGTGGAATTAGCTGTTCTAACTGTCAGCAGGAGACTGGTTATTATCAGATAAAAATAACTGATTACCTATTAAAATTATTGCAAAGAATAATAGATGCTGATTTAGAAAAAATTCATAATAAAAAAATCATTCAATCTTCATTATATGAATTAGTAAGAATAACTGATATTTTTATGCTATATCATTTTGAAATTGAAAATCAAAGCAAACATTTTTTAAATAAATTAAAATTAACATATTAATATATTTTTTATCCCTATACCCCCCCCTGATTGCTGAATTCATTGGCCTAAATAACTCAGATAGTGTAAAATTTTAGTAGGT
>DKFO01000063.1 GCA_002452835.1 Candidatus Atribacteria bacterium UBA6794
CCCCATTAAATTTTACACTAACTTTAAAGTTACTTTTTCTTTCTTGCTATTATATTACCAATAATTATTATTAAAATTATTTTCTTTAAAAAAGGATTCAGCGATCTTTTTATCTTTTTTAATTTGCTCGCTCAAATTTTCTACATCGGTAAACCTTTTCTCATCTCTAATCTTTTTAAGCAGAGATATAGAAATATTTCTATTATAGATATCCCCCTCAAAATCAAAAATATTTACCTCCACAGAAGTATCAGAAGAAATTCCCCTACCAATTTTGTGTTCAAAAGTAGGTTTAACACCAATATTTACTAATCCCTTATATGTTTGTTTTTTAATCGTTATTAAAGCAATATAGACCCCATTTTGAGGTAACATTTTTTCAGCAGGAACTTTAATATTAGCTGTGGGAAAAGAAAGAATCTTTTTTCCTCTTTTATCACCATGAATTACCTTGCCATTAATTTGATAAAAATATCCTAATAATTGATTAGCTTTTACAATATCACCCTTTTTCAGTTGTTCTTTAATAGCAGTACTACTAATTATTTGTTCACCATTAATTTTTACTGGTTCTAAAACATAACACTTAAAATTATATCTTTGACTCGCTCTTTTAATAATATTTATATCACCCTTTTTTTGATAACCAAAATGATAGTTATAACCGACAAAAACAGCACCCATATGAAACTGATCTAATAATATTTTCTTAATAAAATCTTCAGCGCTTATTTTTTGAAATTCATAAGTAAAATTGATAACAATAATTTGTTGAACACCTAGATATTTAATACGACTTACCCTTTCCGGCAATGTGGTTAGAAAGGCTAAATTATTTGAATGATTTACTATTGTTTGAGGATGCGGATCTAATAAAAGAGCGGTGCTCAAGGCTTGTTCAGTCTTTGCTAGGGCAACACAATATTTTAATAAAGCTTGATGACCTAAATGAACCCCATCAAAAAAACCTAAGGCAATGTAGGAAGGTAATTTTTCTTTATTTTGAGAGTTTTTTTTATAATAATATTTATATTGTAAAGTTTTCATATCAATTTTTTTCACTACCTGCTATATCTTTAATTAAGTCAATACTTTATCACCGTTTTCTTAACCTTCTCTCTTTGAGGGAGAGGAAAGGAGGCAGTTTAAAATTAAGATTTTATATTGTCTTTTAAATTTCTTTAAAATTCTGAGGGTCTAAAATATATTTACCTTGTTCTTCAAACGGCAATTTTAGAAAATCATCTAATTTAATAGCTTGATTAACAGATATTTTACCAATATGGGTTCTTTTTAAATGAGACAGATATGCTCCCCACCCTAAATATTCACCAATATCATGAGCTATAGTTCTAACGTAGGTCCCTTTGGAGCATTTAACTTGAAAAGTAATGCTGGAATATCGGTCAAATTTTACCCGAAGCAGATTCAATTGAAATATTTTTACCTTTCGCGGCGTTAATTCGATCTTTATTCCTTTTCTAGCCAGTTGATATAGCTTTTGCCCTTGGCTCTTTTTTGCTGAAAACATCGGTGGAATTTGACTAATTTCCCCTCGATATTTTTTAAAAACATCTTCGATTTCTTCTAATTTGAGTTGATTAGGTTTAATAGGATTTACTTTAATTACTTTACCAGTTAAATCCTGAGTGTCTGTAGCAATACCAAGTATCATAGTTCCTAGATATGTTTTATCTAAATCCGATAAATAACCAGCTATTTTAGTAGCGTGATTCAAACAAACAATAAGTAGCCCAGTAGCAAAAGGGTCTAATGTTCCAGTATGTCCAGCTTTATTTAAATGTAATTTTTTTTTAATTTTAGAAACAGCTTTTGCTGAAGAAATTCCTTCAGGCTTATCAATCATCAAAATGCCATCTATCATATTCATATTATATATCATATAAATCATATAATGGAGTAGTTTTAGTTACTAAGTGCTTCCTTTAACTTGGCGATTACTTTTTCAGTCACTGTCTTTATATTCCCTTCTATCTGGCAACCAGCCGCATTAGGATGTCCACCCCCACCAAATATCCGTGAAAAATGATCTACATTAAACTCACCTTTAGAGCGGAGACTTACTTTAATATTTCCATTTTTTACTTCCCTGAATAATACCGAAACTTGTGCCTCTTTAATAGAAAGTATTTTATCAACAATACCTTCTGTTTCTTCTTCCTTAGCAAAAGTTTCCTCTATCATATCTCTGGTAACTACTGTCCACGATATCTTGGATTCCTTATCAACCTTCATTTTGAGCAGTGCTTTTCCTAATAATTTTAAGCCAGAAATATCATTGTTATGATAAATGTAATTTGTAATGAGATGGGGATTTGCCCCGGATTCTACTAAGTGAAAGGCAACCTGAAAGGTTTCTGCTCTGGTATTAGCATAGTGGAAAGAACCAGTATCGGTAACAATAGCAGTATATAAAGGAATGGCTATTTGCTTAGTTATAGGGCAATTCATTTCTTTTCCTAGCTGAAAAAGAATTTCCCCCACTGAGGAAGATTTTGTATCAATGTAATTATAATGTCCAAAATTGGTATTACTGGGATGGTGATCAATATTAATAATATCTAATTGATTTATATTAATACTAATATCACCTATTCTTTCCAAGTTACTTGAATCAAGTACTACTAATATAGTTTCTGGTAATATTTTTAAGGTAAAATTTTTATCCTGTTGTTCATCAAGACAAACAATGGCATCTATCCCCGGTAAAAATTCATAAATATAGGGTGTTTTATCTCGATTAACAACTCGCACTTCTTTTTTTAACTGTTTTAACATAAAATATAAAGCTAATTCAGAACCTAAGGCATCGCCATCTAAATTTAAATGGGAGCTGATAATAAAATTATGGTATTTATTAAATAAATGGGCAATTTCAGAGAGCTGTTCACACTGCATCTTATTATTTCCAATCTTTGTCTTCTTGTTCTAACTGTTGTGCTTTTATCATAAGTTGATGTATCCCTTCCAATTCCTGGTCATAATGGAAAGAAATATTGGGCGTAAAACGATATTGTCTAAGTTCATAGGCTAATTCTGCTCTTATAAATTTAGTGGCACTAGAAAGTCCTTTCATGCCCCTCTCCTGCTCTTCTTTACTTCCCAGTATAGAAATATATATCTTTGCATTATGTAAGTCATTGGACAGGGCAATTCTGGTAACCGTGACAAAACCTATACGAGGATCCTTTGTTTTTCTATAGATAATGTGACTAATATTTCTTTTTAATAATTTTTCGAAATGTTTCTTTTTTTGTTCGGAAACCATTTTATTCCTAACCTTTTTTTATTTTCTTAATTTAATCTACTCTAATTTATGGAAATTTGATAATTTTGTAACTGTATTTCAGGATGTTTTTCAGCATCTTTTATTATTTTGTCAATTACCTGATCCATCAACTGGCGATCATTACCTATCAAAGCAATGCCAATTATACTATTTTTCCATAAATTTTTTTGATCAATTTCTGAAATAGAAATATTATATTTCTTTCTTAAAGAATTTTTATAACTCTCCAAGATACTTCTCTTATCTTTTAAAGAGTGACAATTCGGTAAATAAATAGCCAATTTACATAATCCAACTAACATCTTATTTTTCAACTTCTCTATAATTATAGAAAACGATTGTATCGTTTATTTGTAAATCATCAAAATTACTTATGTTTATTCCACATTCATAGCCAGAATTGACTTCTTTTACATCTTCTTTAAATCTTTTTAAAGAAAATTCCTTTCCTTCATATATCTTATTATCCTTTCGTAATACCCGGATAAAATCTTTTGTTGCTATTTTCCCTTCAGTAACATAACATCCTGCTACAGTACCTACTTTAGGGATTTTGAATATTTCTCTCACCTGAGCTATCCCGGTAATCACTTCTTCCAATTTTGGTTTAAGGTAACCTTTCAATGCTGCCTTAACCTCATCTATCAAATCATATATTATATTATAAGTTCTTATTTCAATCTTTTCATTCTTAGCTAATTTCTGAGCATTACTATCAGCTGCCACATTAAATCCAATAATTAAGGCCTTAGATGCAGAAGCAAGTATAACATCAGTTTCAGAGATAGTCCCTATTCCACTATGAATAATTTTAACCTCCACCTCCTCATTGCTTAGAGTAGGGAGAGTTTTTTGAATGGCATCTAAAGACCCCTGGGTATCAGCTTTTAAGATAATATTTAATTCTTTAATCTTTCCTTTTTTCATTTCATCAAACAAATGTTCTAATGATACTATTTCTTCTTCCTTTTTTTGCCTTTGCCTTTCTTCCATTTCTCTTTCATTAATAATTATTTTAGCAAAATGATCATTAGCAACAACTTGAAACACATCTCCTGCTAAAGGTATTTTGTTAAAACCAGTTATTTCTACAGGGGTAGATGGACCAGTATAGCTAAGGTGTTCACCCATATCATTCATAATATTTCTAACTTTCCCATAAGACGTACCAACCACAAAATAATCTCCGATTTTCAAATGTCCATCCTGTATTAGTACAGTAGCAAGAATACCTCTTTTTTTATCTAATTTAGTTTCAATAACAACTCCAGTAGCTGGCAGTTCTGGATTAGCTCTTAACTCTAACATTTCTGCCTGTAAGGAAATTAACTCTAACAATTCATCAATTCCCTTTTTTTGTAACGCAGATATTTCTGCAAAAAGAGTATCTCCACCCCAATCCTCCGGTACTAATTGATATTTTGCTAAATCTTTTTTTACTTTCTCAATATTAGCATTAGCCTTATCAATCTTATTTATAGCTACAATAATGGGAACATGTGCTGCTCGGGCATGATTAATAGCTTCTATAGTTTGAGGCATAACACCATCATCTGCCGCCACCACAAGTACTACAATATCGGTTGCTTTTACCCCACGTGAACGCATGGCAGTAAAAGCTTCATGTCCAGGAGTATCTATAAAAACAAATCGATTATCCTTAAGATTTACTACATAGGCACCAATACTTTGAGTGATACCACCAACTTCTTTCTTAGTAACATTGGTCTTTCTAATAGCATCAAGAAGAGTTGTTTTACCATGATCTACATGACCAACAACAGTAATAACTGGCGATTTTATAGTTAATAGAAGATTACTTTCATTAGTTTTTTTAATCTTGAGTGATTTTTTTAGTTGATTTGATAAACTTATTTTCATATTATATTGTTTATAGATATTTTCAACAATTTGCCAGGACAATTCTCTATCAATGGATTGAATTTTATCCCATTTAGAAGCTTGCTGCATTATTTCTGAAAGTGGTATATTAAGTTGTGATGATAATTCTTTTAAACTGGGTAATTTATCCAATACCAGTACCTTTTCCTTTTCTACTTCTTTTTCCTTTTTTCTTTCTTCAGTTATAGCTTCCTTAATAATTTCTATTGTCTCATCATCAAGAGTACTCATATGATTTTTCACGTTTATACCTTCTTTGATTAAAAAATCAATTAGTCCTTTGGTAGTTATTTTTAAATCCTCTGCTACTTCATATACTCTTTTTTTCATACTTCATGACCTCCACATCACCTGGGATTATGCCACCTAGCTAGTTGATTGACCAATAATAGATTAAAACTATTTTTAAAAATATTTCTAAATCTAAAATCCTATTCTTTTTCTATCATTTTAAACTTTTCTTCCAACGTTTCTATTATCTCTCTACTTAGTTCTACTTTTAATGCTTTTCCCAATTTCTTTTTTTTAACAGCCTCTTTCCAGCATGCTATATTATAACACAGATATGCTCCACGTCCCGATTTCTTGCCAGTTTCGTCAATCTCTATTATACCTTCCGGTGTTCTGATTATTCTTAATAATTCTTTTTTAGGCTTTCTCTCTTGACAACCTATACAAGTACGGTAAGGAATTTTTGGATAGTGCTTCATTACTTGTTTTTCAAAACCTTTCCCATAATTAATTGTTTAGTCAATCAATATTTTGATTGATTTTGCTTAAATCTATATCTTGTTCTATATTATTCTCTTTTTTGAATTGCGATTCGCTCTTAATGTCAATCTTCCACCCCGTTAATTTAGCAGCTAATCTGGCATTTTGACCTTCTTTACCAATAGCTAATGACAACTGCTGGTCATTAACTACCACTAAGGCTCTTTTTTCTTTTTCCAATAATTTCACAAACAATACTTTTGCCGGGTTAAGAGAATTGGCAATAAATATTTTATCATCTTCATGCCATTTAATAATATCAATTTTTTCATCTTGTAGCTCGCTCATAATTGATTTAATTCTGGAACCTCTATCCCCAATACAAGAGCCTATAGAATCAACCATATCATCTCTACTGGTTACCGCAATCTTAGAACGTTTTCCAGCCTCCCTAGCAATATGCTTAATTTCCACTAAACCTTCATGTATTTCCGGAACCTCTAATTCAAATAATCGTTTTAAAAGGTCAGGGTGGGTCCTGGAGAGTACAATCCTGGGTCCTTTTGATGTTTTTTTAACTTCCACCACATAAAATTTCATTCTTTTTCCTTTGCTATAAACCTCATTTTTTACCTGTTCATTGGGTGGTAAGACTGCTTCTGTTTTTCCTAAATCTATTATAAAATTATAATGTTCCTGACGCTGAACGATCCCAGTAACAATATCTTTTACTTTATCAATATATCTTTCATATACTGCTTTTCTTTCTGCCTCTCTAATTTTCTGTACAATGACCTGTTTAGCAGTCTGGGCAGCAATGCGACCAAATTCTGTTGGTGTTATTTCAATATTAATCTCTTCCCCAATTTTAATATCCCCTTTTTTATATTGTTGGGCTTCTTCTAACTCTATTTCTGAATACGGTTTTTTTACTTTATCCACTACTATCTTCTTGGTAAATACTTGCACTTGACCAGTATCTTTGTTTATATTTATTTCCACACTATCTTTCCCTTGAGCAAAATTTTTTCTATAAGCAGAGACAAGTGAAACTTCAATAGCATCCATTAAAACTTCTTTGGAAATACCTTTTTCTTTTTCAATTTCATCTAATGCTTTTATCAAATCAATATTCATCATTATCTTCTAACCTCCTCCCCTACTTAATATGGGAAGAATGGAATATTTTTTAAGTTAACAGACTTACAAAATAAAAGAGTGGTTTACAAACCACTCTTTTGCTGATTAACATGTTTAAAATTTTTTATATTATATCATATAATAAAAAAATAGCAAAGCAATAATTTATGGAGTTCTATATCAAATTTTTGTAAGTACCTTTATTTTTCACAAATACATTAGAGTTCTCAACTAAAATTTTTAAATTTATAAACAAGTATCATCATCAAATGTGATGTTATGTTAGATTATTAATGGGTGGATATATTTAGAGGGAAAAATTTTTTCTGGAATATATTGACTAAAAACTAATCACCAAAGACTGAAAGATATAAAAATTATACTGGTTTTCCAACCATATAATTATCTTTTGCTTCAATTAATTTAACCCTAATTAACTGACCTTTGGGGATATTTAGATTATAAATATGTACTTTAATATAATTATCAGTCAAGCCTGAAACAAAGCTTTTTTTATCTTGTTGTCTTTGACCTTCAACTAAAATATTTTTTTCTTTTCCTATATTCTTTAGAAAATAATCTTTCCCAAGTTGTGTTGATAGATTAATTAGTTTTTTACTCCTACTCTTGATGGTATTTACATCAATTTTATTAGGCAAAAAAGAGGATAGATTAAAAATTCTCTCAGAATATGGGAAAACATGAATTTTACTAAAACCAATTTTTTTAATCATTTGCCAGGTCTTTTCAAAGGCAATATCATCCTCACCAGGAAATCCGACAATAACATCGGTAGTAATAGCAATATCAGGTATATTTTCTCTTAGCTTATTTATAGCTTTTTCATATTGTTCTGAACTATACTTTCTACGCATAAGAGATAATATTCTATCATCACCACTTTGTAAAGGAATATGAAGATGGTGACAAAGTTTTTGGGAGTGGTCAAAGACCTTAATTAGTTCATTAGTAATATAAGGTAATTCCAGGGAACTTAAACGAATTCTTGCCAAACCGGTAACATTCTCTATTTGAGTGAGTAAATTAGCCAGATTTATTTTCTCTTTAATTAAATCGTTTCCATAGCTCCCTAAGTTTATTCCCAATAATACTACTTCTTTATATCCCTGGGAAGCTAAATAGGTTACTTCAGATAATATCTTTTGGGAGGACCTACTTCGAGCACGACCACGAAGATAGGGTATAATACAGTAACTGCAGAATTGATTACATCCATCCTGTATCTTCACTAAGCCCCTAATACGATTACTCCTACTATGATATTCACTTTCGGCATAATTAGTTATTTGTTCGGCAGATGTAACAAGAATTGATTGCTTCCCTTTGGTTAATTCTATTTGACTAATTAAATTAAATATATTCTCTTTATAATAGTTACTAACCAGCCAGAAAACATTTTTACCTTCCTGGATATCCTGTAATCCAGACTGAACGGCACATCCAGTAACAATTATAGTAGAAAGCGGGTTTAATTTAGCTGCTTTTCTAATCATTTGTTTTGATTTTCTTTCCGCTTCTGCAGTTACAGCACAGGTATTGATGATATAAATATCTGCTTTTTCCTGAAATTCAACAATCTGGTAACCATTTCTGGAAAAAGCTTCGTTGAGAGTACCGCTTTCATATTGATTTACTTTACAGCCTATCGTTTTGAAGGCAATTTTCTGAGTCACTTAATTTACCAAAATTTACTTTTTAGTAAAGGAATCCTTTACTCTTTCAAAAAAATTCTTTTCACCAATATTATCAGTATCTTCACCCATTTCTTGAGCCAACTCATATATTAACTGTTTTGAGCGGGCATTTAGATTTTTGGGAATCTCTACTATAATCTTAACATGCTCATCACCCCTGGTTTTAGAACCAAGTTTATAAGCACCCTTCCCACGCAATCTAAATACGGTACCACTTTGAGTTCCGGCTGGTATCTTCATCTTAACATTCCCCTCTAAGGTTGGTACTGTTGTCTCTCCACCTAAAATTGCTTTAGGTAAACTAATTTTATGTTCACAGTAAATATCTGCACCATCCCGCTTAAATATGGGGTGTTCTTTAACGTTAAGGACTATAAATAAATCACCAGAAGGACCACCATTTTCGCCAGGCTCTCCCATACCAGCAAGTCTGAGCCGATGACCACTTTCCACCCCAGCTAATATTTTTACATTGATAGTCTTTCTTTTCTTAACTTTCCCAGTGCCCTGACAAACTCTACATGGCGTATCAATAATTTTCCCAGTTCCTCTACATCTCGGGCAAGTTTGAATATTTATGGTCTGTCCAAAAAAACTGTTCTGGGTTACTCTTATCTCGCCACTACCATTACAATCTGGACAATCTCTTTTTCCAGTTCCAGGCTCTGTACCACTTCCCTGACAATTATCGCAAGTTTGCCAAACTGGTATTTCTACCTTTTTCTCAGCCCCAAAGGCCGCTTCTGGTAAGGTTATTTCTAAATTGTATTTTAAATTAGCTCCTTTTTTTGCTCTTTCTTGACGATAAGTTCTTCGAGTTCGAGTACCACCACCAAAAAATGATTCAAAAATATCACTGAAGCTGCCAAAATCCTCCATTCCTTCTCCATAAAAGTTTTTGAAGTCAAACCCAGTACCGAAATCAGAAGTGTCAGCAGTTCCATACTGGTCATATCTTGCTCTTTTTTCTGGGTCACTTAAAATGGCATATGCTTCCCCGATTTCTTTAAATTTTTTCTCTGCCTCTTCCTTATTATTAGGATTAGCATCTGGATGATACTTCAGAGCTAATTTACGATATGCTTTTTTTATTTCTTCTTGACTGGCATCTTTGCTGATTCCCAGTATTTGATAATAATCTTTACTGGCCAAAGTCATAAACCCTCTCTAATAAAATTAAGTTTATATAAGTGTATCTTGCTAAATTTTCAGAAATTATAGAATTTATACTCTATTTTAAAATCTTTTATAACAAATCAATCCCTTATCTTAAGGTATAGGAATTTCAAAATTCCTATACCTTAAGATATCTATAGTTTTAATATTGTTTTGTATAACTAGTGTCTATTGTTTATTATTATCATCATTCTCTTCTTTATATTCAGCATCAAATACTTTTTCTTCTTTTTGGGAATCCTGAGCACTTTCTGAAGTTTGTTCAGAAGAAGGTTCCCCAGTATAAGCCTGCTGTTGTGCTTCTTGCTCAGATGATTGTTTATATATCTCTTCAGCTAATTTATGGGAAGAATTGGTCAATTCTTCTATTCCCGATCTCATACCCTCTATATTATCTTCCTGCATCGCTGTTCGTAATTGATTAATTTTGTTATTTATCTCATTTTTCAAACTCTCACTAATCTTATCTCCAGCATCTTTTAAGGTCTTTTCTGTACTATAAATCAGGGTATCAGCTTGATTGTGTAATTCTATTTTTTCTTTTTGCTTACGATCTTCTTCTGCATATTGTTCTGCTTCTTTAATTTTTCTTTGAATCTCCTCCTCACTTAAGCCACTGGTATGTTTAATAGTAATCTTTTGTTCCTTACCAGTACCTTTATCCTTGGCAGTAACTTTAAGTATACCATCAGCGTCAATATCAAAAGAGACCTCAATTTGTGGTACACCTCTTGGAGCCGGTGGAATACCAACCAATTGAAAACGACCCAAACTAGTATTATCTTTTGCTAAAGGTCTTTCCCCTTGAAGTACATTGATATCAACTGCAGTCTGATTATCAGAGGCAGTGGAAAATATCTCCTTTTTGGAAACAGGAATAGTAGTATTCCTTTCAATTAACTTGGTAAAGACACCTCCTAAGGTCTCAATGCCCAAAGATAAAGGAGTAACATCTAATAATTGAATATCTTTAACTTCTCCTTTTAATCTCCCAGCCTGGATAGCAGCACCCACTGCTACCACTTCATCAGGATTTACTCCCATATTCGGTTCCTTACCAAATATTTTCTTGACTATCTCATGCACCTTAGGCATTCTGGTTTGCCCACCTACCAAAATAACCTCATCAATATCATTAGCAGTCAACTTAGCATCTGCCAATGCTTTCTTACAAGGCTCTATAGTCCTTTGTAAAAGGTCATCAGTTAGTTGCTCTAATTTTGCTCTGGTTAAGGTGTAGTTAAGGTGTTTAGGACCATTGGCATCAGCGGTAATAAAAGGTAAGTTAATATCAGTTTCCAATGAAGAAGATAGTTCACATTTTGCCTTTTCTGCAGCTTCTTTCAGTCTTTGTAAAGCCATCTGATCTTTGCCCAAATCGATACCTTGATCCTTTTTAAAATTATCAATAAGCCAGGTGACTATTTTCTGGTCAAAGTCATCCCCCCCTAAGAAAGTATCTCCGTTAGTAGATTTTACTTCAAAGACACCTTCTCCGATATCCAAAATAGAGATATCAAAGGTTCCGCCTCCTAAATCATATACTGCAATTTTTTCACTCTTCTTTTTTTCCAATCCATAAGCCAAAGAGGCAGCAGTTGGCTCATTGATAATTCTTAACACATTCAATCCAGCAATTCTGCCAGCAGCCTTAGTTGCTTCCCGCTGATTGTCATTAAAGTAAGCAGGAACTGTTATTACGGCATCTTTGATTTCTTCTCCCAAGTGAGCTTCAGCAGCCTGTTTTAATTTCTGCAAAACCATAGCCGATATCTCCGGTGGACTAAACAATTTATCTTGGACCTTAATCATTACATCATCGTGTTCACCTTTCACAATATCATAAGAAAGTATTTTCTTAGCCTGTTGCACTGCTGGATCGTCATAGTGACGTCCAATAAATCGTTTAACTGAATAGATAGTATTTTTGGGATTGGTCACCGCTTGCCTTTTGGCTAATAGTCCAACCAATCGTTCTCCTTTTTTAGTAAAAGCAACAACTGAAGGTGTAGTTCTACTTCCTTCCTGGTTCTCTATAACTACCGGTTTACCGCCTTCCATAACGGCAACAACCGAGTTGGTAGTACCTAAATCAATTCCAATTGCTTTTGACATAATTGAAATCCTCCTTATTCCTTAATATTATAATATTTCTATTTATTATTATCATTATCTTCTTTTGTTTTTTCCGTTTTATATTTATCTATTTCTTCTTTTCTTTTTTCACTTCTACCCTTAGAAACTTTTACTACAGAAGGTCTAATAACCTTTGATTTTAAATAATATCCTTTGATAAGTTCTTCTGTAATGGTATCTTCTGGATATTGGTCTGATTCAACCTGCATAATTGCTTCATGACAATAAGGATCAAACTTTTCCCCTATTGCTTTAATTGGTTTTAAACCTTCCTTTTCTAAGATAGTACGAAGATCTTTTAAAATATTCTTAATTCCTTCCTTTATATTTTCATAATGTTTTTCATTACCCTGTTCTTCAGTATAAGAGGAAGCCCTTTCTAAATTATCTATCACCGATAAGAGTTTGCAAATTAAATCTTCTTTGGCATATTCTATGAATTCCTGTTTTTTCTTTTCTTCTCTCTTTTTATAATTTTCAAAATCAGCTTGCATCCTTATTAATTGTTCTTTATACTTTTTTTCATTTTCCTGCAAACTTTTTAGCTCCTCCTCACTATTATGCAAACGTGCTTCTATTTCTTCTAACTTTTTATCTTTAGCTATAACTTCATTAAGAAGCTCGTTCTTTCTCATTTTTTTATATTTTTCTATTTTTTCATTATCTAAAATTTCTCTTTCCTTTTCTTGCTGCTCATTATTAGTCATTATTGACCTCCGCGATAATCATCGTTATATTCACTATATTATTTTCTATACTTATTCTGGCAATATTTCACTCAATCGATTAGCAATAAACTCCAGAACGGAAATAGATTTAGAATAGTCCATTCTGGTTGGACCCAAGACACCAATTGCTCCCCTTGGCTTTCCTTTAATGAGATACTGCCTGGTGATTACACTACAATTCTGCATGATTTCTTGTCCCAGTTCGCTTCCAATGATAATATCGATCTGTTTTTTTAGAATAGACCTCTTAATAATTTTAACTAAATTTTCTTCTTCTTCAATAAAATCAAAAAGATAATTTAATTTTTCTATTTCTTTGAATTCCGGTTGCTTCAAGATATAGCTACGATTGCCCAAAAAGACCTTTGTATTATCAACCGTAAAATCAAAACAATTTTCAATCAAATTCCAGATTGATTCTAATGCCTGATACTCAAAGGAGTATTGGTAAATCTTTTTTAACATTTCTTCATTTACCATTTCTAAATTCTTACCATAAAATTCCTTTTTAATAATTTGAGAAATGGTTTCCAAATTCTCTTCTGAAATATCACAGTTAACCTTCATTATTTTTTGAAAAAATAACCCACTATTGGTAATCAACGTTACTAATAAGCGTTGATTATCCAAAGCAATGAAATGTATATCTTTCAAAGTATCCCTTACCATATTAGGTGCCAGGACTAAGCCTAAATTATTAGTCAATCTGGAAATTAGCTTGGAAGTAATTATCATAATTTCATTAAAATCTCTTCCAATCTTATATTGCTCTATAATCTCTTCTTTTTCTTCCTCACTTAGACTATTAATATTTTTTTCCATTAATTTATCTACATAAAATCGATAACCCTTGTCTGTTGGCAAACGACCAGCAGAGGTATGAGGTTTTTTCAAAAAACCAAGTTTTTCCAGTACCAACAGATCATGGCGAACCGTGGCTGAACTAACTGGTAATCCATAATAGCAAACTATCATCTCGGAACTAACAGGTTCTGCAGTAGTAATGTAAAGATGCACCACTGCATTTAAGATAGTTTTCATTCTATCATTTATAATCATTTTGCTCACCCCAAATTAGCACTCTAAGATAGAGAGTGCTAATTACTTATATAAAATATCACCCAATAACTCATTTGTCAAGAGCACTACAGATATTCTTTTGGTTGCGAGGAGCGCGAAACGACGAAGCAATCTCCTCCATTTCTACCCACCAGACTAAAATAAAATATTCCCCACGCTCAGTTCACATTGTTCAGACCAAAGATGTGGGTATCATAGTATGAGATTGCCACGCCTGTTCCTTAATCTAAAAATTCCATAAATACATTATTTGCCAGAGAAATTCCTCTTTTGGTCAGAAAATAGTGAGTTTCATTTTCAGCTAACAAACCTTGTTCTTTTAAAATTTGGATAGGCTTGGCAAAAACTCTTTCCACTGGCGTGCCAAATTGTAGCACAAAATCCTCCTTAGCTATTCCTTCCCTCATTCGTAATTGTAAGATTATTGTTTCGGACATCTTCCCCTTCCTATCAAGAACTTCTTGAGATTCTATTGGTAAAATACCATTTTCAAGTAATATAATATACTGAGCCAAATCACGGCAATTTTGATAACGTTTGCCAGCCAAATAAGAAGTTGAACCTGCTCCCACTCCTAAATAAGCTTGATTTTTCCAATAAATTTGATTATGAAAACATCTCTTTCCTGGTAAAGCAAAGTTAGATATTTCATAGTGCTCATAGTCATGTTCACCTAAAATAGCAATAGCCTCTAAAAATAGCTCATTACTGAAATCATCAGAAGGTATTTTTAATGTACCTTGTTTTATCAAGTCTGCTAAAGGTGTGCCTGATTCAACTGAGAGGGCATAAAGAGAAATATGCTCTGGATATAGATGAATTACCTCTCTTAAAGTTTCTTTAAATTGCCTTTTAGTTTGCCCTGGTAAACCAAACATAAGGTCTATATTGATATTCTTAAATCCTGCCTCCCGGGCATATTGATAACAAGCTAAGATATCTCCTTTGCTATGAATTCTGCCTATTTTCTTTAGAGTCTTATCAGAAAAAGATTGGGCTCCTATACTTAATCTATTTACCCCTGCTTGAAATATAGTCTTAGCTTTTTTATAATCCAAAGTGCCTGGATTGCTTTCTACAGTTATTTCTATCTTCTGATTTATATTGAATTGCTTATAACAACACTCTAATATTTCTTCAATCTGAATACCAGTCAAGGCGGTGGGAGTTCCTCCTCCTATATAGATTGACGAAATATTTATCTCAGCCATTTTTTGGCTATAAATTTCTATCTCTTTCTTTATAGCAGTAAGATATTTTCTCTTAAACAATTCATCATTACAGACTAAAGAAAAAAAATCGCAATAGGGACATTTAGCATAGCAGAAGGGAATATGAACATATAAACTAATATCTTTAATATCCATAATAATTAAACTTATTTCAATCTATTTTCAAAACACTCATAAAAGCTTCTTGAGGAATCTCTACTTTACCTATTCTCTTCAACCTTTTTTTACCAGCCTTTTGTTTTTCCAATAATTTTCTTTTTCGAGTAATATCGCCTCCATAGCACTTTGCTAAAACATTCTTTTTTAAGGCTCTAACAGTAGAGCGAGCTATTATCTTATGATTTATGCTAGCTTGAATAGCTACCTCAAACAACTGACGAGGGATAACTGCCTTTAGATTATCCACCAATTTTCTGGCTCTTTCATATGCTTTATCTTTGTGGCAGATAAAAGAAAGGTTATCAATAACCTCTTCACTGACTAGTATATCAACCTTTATCAAAGGTGAAGTTTGATAACCTATAATTTGATAATCCATACTGGCATATCCCTTGCTAATCGATTTAATTCGGTCATAAAAATCAAGCATAATTTCATTTAAGGGTAAATTATATAGCAAGCGAGCTCTATCTTTATCAAGATATTCTAAATTTTTAAATATTCCCCTTCTCTCTTGAATTAATTCCATTATTCCCCCTAAGAATTGGCTGGGTGTAATTAGGGTTAATTCAATAAATGGTTCTTCAATATAATCAATTTTATTACTTTCCGGTAATAATGATGGATTATTTAGCTCGATAACCTGACCATTTTTTAAATGGACTCGATATAAAACACTGGGAGTGGTGGCTATTAATTGAAGATTATATTCTCTTTCCAGTCGCTCCTGTATAATCTCCATATGTAACAATCCTAAAAAACCGCATCTAAATCCAAATCCTAAAGCTGGTGAATTTTCAGGTATATAGCTAATAGCAGAATCATTTAAACTTAATTTTTCTAGAGCATACTTAAGATCATTATAATCATTGTTCTCTACCGGATAAAAGCTACAAAAAACAACTGGTGATACTTTTTTATAGCCGGGTAGCTGGTATTTAGCAGGACATTTAGCATCGGTGATGGTATCACCAACCTTAGTCAGGCTTATATTCTTAAAACCAGCCGCTAAATATCCTACCTCTCCAACAGAAAGCTGATTTACTTTTTTTCTTTTTGGGGTAAATATTCCCACTTCACTGACTTCATAGCTTTTTTTATTAGACATAGTTTGAATTAGCATACCTGGTTTGACTATGCCATTAACAATCCTGATATAAACAATAGAACCTTGATAAGAATTGTATACCGAATCAAAGATTAAGGCTTGTAATGGCTGGTCATAACTACCTTTTGGTTGGGGAATATATTGGATAATCGCTTCTAATATCTCCTTAATTCCTGTACCATCTTTAGCACTGGCTAAGAAAATTGGACTATTTTCTAATCCTTTAATTTTCTTTATCTCCTTTTCTACTTTTTCTGGATTGGCAGTAGGTAAATCTATTTTATTAATTATTGGTATAATAGTCAGCTGATTCTCTAAAGCCATTTGCACATTAGAAATTGTTTGAGCTTGAACACCCTGAGCAGCATCAACTACTAAAAGGGCTCCTTCACAAGCAGCCAGACTACGAGATACTTCATAGGAAAAATCAACATGACCAGGGGTATCTATTAAATTAAAGATATATTCTCGTCCATTGGCAGATTTATATACCAGACGAACTGCCTTTGATTTTATGGTAATACCTTTTTCTCTTTCTAAATCCATATTATCAAGAACTTGTTCTCTTCTTTCTCTTTGACTTATTGTTTCAGTCAATTCTAATATTCTATCTGCAATAGTAGATTTCCCATGATCAATATGAGCAATGATAGAAAAATTACGAATATT
>DKFO01000010.1 GCA_002452835.1 Candidatus Atribacteria bacterium UBA6794
GATATAACACAATTCTTATGCTCATGAATATATTCTATAGGATCCTCTATAGAAACAATGTGTTCATAATGAGTACTGTTTATAATATCAATTAAAGCAGCCAATGTGGTTGACTTACCACTTCCAGTAGGACCAGTAACCAATACTATTCCCCTGCTCAACTCAGCTAAAGAACTAATTACCTTTGGTAAACCTAATTCTTCTATAGACCTTATTTTTGTCGGAATTAATCTAATGGCTGCTGCCTCACCAAGACGATGACGAAAAATATTAATTCTAAAGCGAGAAACACCATCCAACTCGTAGGCAAAATCAAACTGACGGTCCTTTTCAAAAGATTTCATTTGATGTTCTGTCAATATACTATAAATAAGTTCGTGAACATCTAAAGCACTTAATATTGGGAATTCGCTCTTAGCCAACTTGCCATTTAAGCGATAAATAGGTGGAATACTAATATTTAAGTGAACATCAGAAGCCTCTTTTTCTTTGGCTTGCACTAAAATATCCTGGAGCTTAAAGTCCATTTATCTCTCCTGTTTGGCTAATGTATTGAATTAATTCTGAAATATTCTGAAAAGAAGCCAGTACTACTTCAAAATTCTTTTGGTAGGAAGATTTAATCTTCTGAAGAGCCTCCTCATCGGTAGGGTCAGCCATAGCGATGACCAGGGTATCGTTTACTTGTTGTAAAGGAATAAGGTTATAATTTTTTATTAAAAACGAGGGGAATTTCTTTAATAAATCCTTATCCAACTGTTCTGGTTCAATTTGAACATATGGTATATCAAGCTGTTTACTCAAAACCCAATTTATTTGATCCTGTATGACCAGATTAAGATCTAGTAATATTTCCCCAATCCGTTTATTTTTTTCTTTCTGTATTTTTAAAGCTTTTTCTAATTGTTCTGAAGAAATAAGGCCATACTGTAACAATAATTCACCCAATTTCTTATTCTTTTTTTCCATTATGATTAACTCCAGATATTTTCAGAATTAGTAATCTTATAACTTTTATTGATAACTAATGGGAGACTACAAATTTGGTATCACTGGCTTTTGATAAGGCCGTCTCTTTATCAATAATATGATTTTGATATAACTGGCGAAGAGATTGGTCCAAAGTCTGCATCCCATGCTGTTGAGAACTCTGTATAGTCGCCGAAATCATATGAATGCGTTCTTCACGAATGATATTTCTAATAGCTGGTGTTGCTAACATTATCTCTACCGCTGGAACTCGTTTAGTCTGGTCAATATTAGGCAGTAGTATCTGAGAAACGACTCCTTGTAAAGATTCTGCCAGTTGGATACGTATTTGCCTTTGTTGATGGACCGGAAAAACATCAATGATACGCTCAACTGTTTCCGCAGCACTGTTGGTATGCAAGGTAGAAAATACTAAATGACCGGTCTCAGCTGCAGTAACAGCCAGAGATATAGTTTCTAAGTCTCTCATTTCTCCTACCAATATAACATCTGGGTCTTCTCTTAAGGCGCTTCTTAAGGCGTAGGAAAATGAGGTAGTATGCAAACCTACTTCTCGTTGATCAATAATGCATTTTTTGTGCTTATGAATAAATTCAATTGGGTCTTCTATAGTTATGATGTGAAGTTTCTGGCTTTCGTTAATAATATCAATTAGACTTGATATAGTTGTTGACTTTCCACTTCCGGTAGGTCCAGTTATTAAAACTAATCCTTTTGATTTTTTGGTAAATTCTGCCAAAGACTGGGGTAGGCCTAACTCTTCCAAGGTTTTTATTCTTTCCGGAATTAAGCGAAAGGCGCCGGCTATTCCACGTCTGTGTAGAAAAATATTTACTCGAAAACGAGCAACATTGACTATCTCTAAAGAAAAGTCTAATTCTTTTAATTCTTCAAACTTTTTTCTCTGTTCATTATTTAAGATACTATAAACCATCTCATAAACATCATTCTCTGTTAATTCAGGATATTCTAAGGGAGAAAGCAATCCATTAACTCGTAAAGTAGGTGGTACACCCACTGTTAAATGTAAATCAGAGGCCTCCAGTTCATTGGTCAATTTCAATAATTCAGTAATATTCATCTTATACCTCATTTCTAAATTTACTAATTAATTATTTCAGCTCTTCTCTCAATGCCTCAACTCTATCCGTTTTTTCCCAAGTAAAATCCTCAATTTCTCTACCAAAATGTCCATAAGCTGCAGTTTTTTTATAGATAGGTCTTTTTAATTTAAGGTATTCAATAATAGCAGCCGGCCTTAAATCAAAATGCTTTTTAATAATTTGAATAATCTGATCTTGGGGAATTTTTTCGGTATCAAAAGTATCTACCATAATAGACACTGGATTGGCTACTCCAATAGCATAGGCAATTTCGATTTCACACTTATCAGTAATACCGGCAGCAACAAGGTTTTTGGCAATATATCTGGCCGCATAACTTCCCGAGCGGTCTACTTTAGTGGGGTCTTTTCCGGAAAAACAACCTCCTCCATGACTTCCTACCCCACCATAAGTATCCACAATAATCTTTCTGCCGGTAACACCGGTATCTGCTTGAGGTCCTCCGATAACAAATCTACCGGTAGAATTAATATAATATTTAGTTTTTTCATCTAAATATTCTTTGGGAATAACTTCTTTTATAACCTTTTCCAGGATATCTTTTCTGATGGTCTCCAAACTAACCTGGGGGTGATGTTGAGCAGCAATTACTATTGCTTCAATTCTCTGAGGAGTACCATCGATATATTGTACTGTCACCTGTGATTTTCCATCCGGTCTTAGATATGGAACAATCTTTTTCTTTCTGACTTCTGCTAAGCGATAAGTTAGTTTATGAGCCAGGGAGATGGGTAAAGGCATTAATTCTGGTGTTTCTCGACAGGCATAGCCGAACATCATTCCCTGATCACCAGCACCGGTAGAAGCTATTTTATCTTTTTCAGGAACTACCTTTTCCTCACGTGCCTCCCAGGCATAATTTACTCCAACAGCTATATCTCGTGATTGCTCCTCGATTGAGGTTAATACCGCACAGGTATCGCAGTCAAAACCAAATTTTGCTCGAGTGTAGCCAATTTCTCTAACTGTTTCTCGAACCACTTTGGGGATATCAACATAACCGGTAGTGGTAATTTGACCAGCTACCAGCACTAATCCGGTAGCAACTAAGGTTTCTACCGCTACCCTTGCTTCAGTATCCTGCTTGTATAGTTCATCCAGTATGGCATCAGAAATTTGATCAGCAATCTTGTCAGGATGACCCTCAGTAACAGATTCGGAAGTAAAAAAATAATTCTTTTCCAATTAACCTGCCTCCTTAATGAATTTCACAGTATTAATTTAAGGGGAATCCTTCCCCTTAAAAACCCCTGAATTAAAATCAAAACGAATATTGATACTTACACTTAGTAATAGAATCTCTTCCATCTTTTTATATTGAATTATATCTGTATTTTAAAAATTATCGTAATTTCTTGGAAATTCCGATATTTAAGGGGAATCCTTCCCCTTAAAAACCCCTTAAATATAATTGAGATTTAATATTAGTATTTAGTAATATCATTATCTTTTATATTTTTCTTAGAATATTTAAGAAAATGAAATTTCTGGGAAATTTCATTATTTAAGGGGAATCCTTCCCCTCTTGAGAGGGGTGTCCCGAAGGGACGGGGTGTTCCCCATAAAAACCCCTGAATTAACTTCCAACTAGCAACTGTATTTTAACGATATACGTTATACGTAATACTATATACGATTTTGTTATTGCGAGAAGCGAATTCAGTAATAAGTAACCAGTAATNNTAATACGATATACTATATTCACCCTTTCCTCTCCCCTGGAGGGAGAGGGTTAGGGTGAGGGGGTTAGTATATTATTATTTCTTGTTAAAATAAATATTTTTAAATATATTTTTTAAAATGTTCATCTTTGGCCATCTGATTAACAATTTTTTTAATATCTGCTTCTCTGCTCTTGGGATAAATTAATTGAATAGGACCATCATTAATAATTACCAAATCAGATAAACCAATGGTTACCGTTAATCCTTTATTATTGACAATGATGCAATTATGAGTGTCAATCCCAGCATATTTTCCCTGAATAATATTACCATTATTATCATTAGCTACAAATCTTTCCATAGCAATCCAAGAACCAATGTCTTCCCAAATTATATTTCCTTTAATAAGTAGTAAATCATCAATCTTTTCCAAAATACCATATTCAAAAGAAATAGAATCAATGATTTGAAATTGCTGCCTTATTATTTCTCCCTTTTCTAAAGTACCAATACTTTGAGCAATTTCTGTTATGGCCCTATTAAGTTTGGGCATCCATCTCTCGATTTGTTTTAAAATGGTCTGAGCCGGGAAAAAATAAATACCACTATTCCAGAATAACTTATATATTTTACTATTCTGTTTAATCCAATCCAAGTCTGGTTTTTCCTTAAATTTTTTAACTACATAGATATCTCTTTCCTTAAACTGTTCAACCTGATTACTGGTGCAAAGATAACCATATCTTGGCTCCTCTCTTTTTGGTTCAATACCAAGAATTACTGGCTTTTGATACTTCTGAACCACTTGAAAGGAAAATTCCAGCAATTGGTGGAATTTTTCTTGCTCTGGTATGTAATGATCTATAGGAAAAATAGCAATATTAATATCCTGGCTGCGATAATGAGTAATAAGAAGAGTCGATAAAGCAATACTGGCCGCGGTATCTTTTCCTACTGGCTCAACAATGTAATTAAGTATATCAATTTCAGGAATTATTTGCCTGATTGGCTGAAATAAGTCTTCAATAGTAGCTACATAAATATCATCTGTTTCAAAATAGGTTAATAGCCGCTCAAAAGTGTCTCTGAGCATACTGTTCCCACTGGGAGAAGCCAATAATTGTTTGGGTTTATTAAATCGACTGTGGGGCCAGAATCGTTTTCCTCGCCCTCCAGCTAAGATAAGAGCAATATTTTTCATTTCTCACCGTCCCTTCCTAATATCTCATCAATTTCTTCTAAATCAAAGCCACGATATTGGGCATAATAATGAAATATTTTATCGATATAACCATTCGGAACTTCATTATCCTGGGCGATAAGTTCCTGAACCTTAAAAGGTCCATGATTATAGGCAGTTAAAGCCAATCTTATATCCCCAAAATCATCATAAAGTAATGATAAATAATGGACACCAATTTTAATATTTTCTATTGGGTTAAGTAGAGTTTTTTCAGCACCATTCCATTTAATGCCAATATTCTCCGCTAATTCCTTAGCAATAAAACGACGAACCTGGCACAGCCCATAAGCGTTATAGTCTGAAACAGAGTCTACTATAAAATTACTTTCCACCTTAATAAGAGCACAGATTAAAAAAGGATTAAAATTATATTTTAAAGAGGTTTCATATATATTTTTAGCAATTTCGTAAATAGTCTCGCTTTCCAATTGCTCATTACTAGCAGAAACAATGTTCACTATACGATTTATATAAAATTCTCTTTTCTGTTCCTCAGATACCATTCCGGTTAATTCCTGTAGCTGCATATAAATTTCAGTAAATTGTTCTTTGCTAATTTGCTCCTTTAAAATATTTTCCATTTGAGTATTAATAGCATCCAGTTTTCCATTTTGTTCTGCTATTTTATCCTGTAATAGGCGGTTTTCTGTTTGAACATCTTGATAAGCAAGATTTAAATCTTCTACTGATTGATAAAGCTGTTGAGATTGTCTCTGATTATTAATTAATAACAGCAACATAACTACCAAAATAATAATTACAGATTTATTGAAATATCTATCTATTATACTGCTTTTTTTTAACTTCTTATCTTTCTGTTTCTGAGTAGTTTTATCTTTATTGTTATCCATTTTATTTCCTTAATTTTTTATACCAATTATTCAAAATTTTTAGAACTATTAGCTTACCTTACTTCCTGGGGAGATATCCCTATCAGTAGTCAAAAGAACTACCTGCCCGCCATCTGAAGCGGCCAGCAACATACCCTGAGATTGAATACCTTTAATGTTAGCAGGTTCTAAATTAAATACTACCACAATATTCTTACCAATAAGGTCTTCTGGTAAATAATACTTTTTTATACCAGCAACCAAGGTTCTGGTCTCAGTTTGAAAATTAACCTCTAATTTTATCAATCTATCAGCACCTGAAACATCTTCAGCAGAAATAACTTTGCCAACCCTTAAATCCAATTTTTTAAAATCTTCTAAGGAAATGGAAGGAAGGTTTTGTTTTTTATCTTTTGTTTTCTGATTTTTTTCTTCGACTTCTTTGAGCTCTCCCTCTGATTTGGTGGGACTAATTTTCTCCTGGTCCCCAATTCTTGGGAATAAATTAGCACCAGGATTTACTTGAGTGCCAGGTTTTAATTGACCCCATTTAGCATCTTGAGGAATAATCATTTTTTCTATATTATCTTTTATACCTAACTGTTCCCATATCTTCAAAGCAGTAACTGGCATGAAGGGGTATACTAATAAAGAGATAATACGTAATGACTCAGTAAGGTGATATATTACCTGCCCTAACCTTTTTTTATTATTCTTGTTTTTACCTAAGAGCCATGGTTCAGTCTGGTCTATATATTTATTGGTTCTTCTTATTAGAGACCAGATATTTTCCAAAGCAAGATTAAAAGACATCTGTTCCATATTATCAATTACTTGCTGAACCGTATCTTCTGCCAGTTTTTGTAATTCTTTATCAAATAGTTCTACTTCTCCAGTTACAGAGGGAATTTCCCCATTACAAAATATTTTAGTCATAGCAATAGTACGACTGAGCAAATTGCCCAAGTCATTCGCTAAATCATAGTTGATGCGCTGAATAAGTAATTGACGAGAAAAATTACCATCCTGACCAAAAGATAATTCTCTAAGCAGGAAATAGCGGAAGGCATCAGCATCAAATTCTGCTACTACCTGATAAGGGTCGATTACATTCCCTCTTGATTTGGACATTTTTTCCCCTTCGATAGTCCACCAGCCATGTGAAAAAACCATCTTGGGGGGACAAATACCAGCAGCCATAAGCATGGTAAACCAGATAATGGTATGAAACCTTAATATGTCTTTTCCAATTAGATGCACGGCCTCAGGCCAATAAAAATTAAACTTTTCTTCATCAATACCATAACCAGCCACCGTTAAATAATTAATCAAAGCATCAAACCAGACATAAATCACGTGCTTTGCATCAAAGGGAACATCAATCCCCCAATTAAGGCTGGATTTAAGGCGAGTAACACTTTGATCCCTTAAACCTCTCTGTATAAAGCTTACAATCTCATTCTTTCTGGATTCTGGTTTAATACAATCGGGATGTGTAGCAATATGTTTTAGCAATTGGTCTTGATAGCTACTCATTCTAAAAAAATAACTCTCTTCTTTAAACTTTTCAATTGGTCTGCCACAATCAGGACACTTGTTATCTTCTACCTGGCTTTCTGGCCAGAAAGTCTCACAGGGAACACAATACCATCCCTCATATTCCCCTTTATAGATATCGCCCTTTTCATATAAGCGGCTGAATATTTTTTGCACAACCAATTCATGTCTTTTTTCGGTGGTACGAATAAAATCATCCGGTTTAATATGCAAAAGTGGCCAAAGATTTTTAAATTTTAGGACCATCCTATCTGCCAGTTCTTGTGGTTTTATACCCAGTTGTTCTGCTGATTTGGCAATCTTTTGCCCATGTTCATCGGTACCAGTAGAGAAAAGTACCTTAAATCCTCTAAGTCGTTTAAATCTGGCCATAGTATCGGCAGCAATAGTGGTATAAGCATGTCCTATATGTGGTACATCATTTACATAATAAATGGGAGTAGTAATGTAAAAAACCTTTTTCTTATCCATTGTTCTTTAGTTAATCCTTTCACTATCAATAGTAATAGTATTTAAACTTAGAAAGATTTACTTTTTAAAATGTTATCATTTCTTTTTTCTAATTTCTAAAATCTTTTTATAGACCCAATTTTTAGGTATATAATACTCCTTGCTAATGAGAGATACAATATCTTTATTAGAATAACCTTTTTTCAGGTAATTTTTAATCGTTTCTATTACCTCATTTTTCCCTTTGTTATCAGAATCAAACCCAATTGATTCATTTTTTATTTCCCTTAACCCTTCTAAAACCAGAGTCAATTCACCCTTAATATCTTTGCTACTCAAAGTGGCAATTACCTCAGAAAGGTAACCTCTCGTTATTTCTTCAAATTTCTTAGTAAGTTCTCTACTAATGACCACCCTTCTTTCTCCTACTACCTTTTTAATAATCATTAAGGTATCCATAACCCGTTGTGGGGAATCATAAAAAACTATAGTTCTTTTTTCTTTTTTTAGATTTAAAAAAAATTTTTCTTTCTCCGTCTTTTTTTTAGGGATAAAGCCTTCGAAAATAAAACTACTAATAGGAAAACCTGAAATGGCTAATGCTGCTAGTAAGGCCGAGGGTCCAGGAATAGGAATTACCTGAAGATTGTTTTCAAGAGCCAGATTGATTATCTCATATCCTGGATCACAAATAGTTGGCATTCCAGCATCTGAAACCAAAGCTACCTCTTGGCCACTTTGTAGGCATCGTAAAATATAACTTTTTTTTTGCTCTTTATTGAATTCATAATAGCTGGTCACTGGTTTTTTAATCTGATAGTGATTTAACAAAATCCTGGTATGTCTGGTATCTTCCGCTGCAATTAAATCCACTTGGCGTAAAATATTCAAACAACGCAAGGTAATATCCTCCAGGTTACCAATAGGAGTCCCACAGATATATAATTTTCCAGCACGTTGCTGTTCCACAAAAATTCCTCTCTTCTTAGTAGTTATTAAATGACACTCTTTATGTTAAATATTCTATACTATTGATTCAAAAATAAGGGAGTTAAAACTTTTAATTCTGTTCCCCCTTCTTTTCTTGCTTCCATAAGAAATCTTTTGGCTGGAATATCTTTTTTAGTATAGATAAATTGTAATACTTTAGGTTCTAAGTAATATCTTTTTAGAGTCATAATAACCGGTATAAAAATATCTGCACGATGGATAAGATAAAGCCGTCCTCCCTTTTTTAAGAGATAATTAGCAATAAGCACCAGGCTTTCTAAGTTCATATTTATTTCATGCCGGGCGATTAATTGCTCCTTCTGGGTACTACTTTTCCCTCTGCCACTGGGAAGAAAAGCATTCCTGTAATGCATGAAAA
>DKFO01000009.1:0-52185 GCA_002452835.1 Candidatus Atribacteria bacterium UBA6794
TGTAGATTCCAGGTTTGGTTTGACCCCTTTTTACAGGAAAAATTGACCCCCCTTATGCTATCATTTTATACATAATTTTACCTCCCATCAAGAATTTTTATCTTTTAATTTATTTTTAATCCGGTAGCTTTTACCAGTTATCTGGAATATATGGCAGTAATGTAAGACTCTATCAATTATCGCTGAAGCAAGTGTTGCATCTCCTGCAAATGTTTCTCTCCAGTTTCCAAAGGGTTTATTGGAAGTTAGGATAAGGGTTCCCTGCTCATATCTCCTTGATATCAGCTGAAAAAATAGATTGGCCGCCTCTTTGGAAAGCGGAAGATACCCTAGCTCATCGATGATGATCAAATCCAGTCTGCAAAGGGCAGCAAGCCTGTCAGCCAGGGTCTTTGTTGAGTAGGCCACCACAAGATCATCAGCAAGCTCTGAGGCAGTCATAAACAAAACCCTTTTTTTTGGCAAAGCAGGCTTTGATGCCCAGTGCTATGGCCAGATGAGTTTTGCCCACCCCGGGTGGTCCCAGAAAAACTACGTTTTCAGCCTTTTCCAGAAAGCCAAGGTGGGCAAGCTCACGGATATATTTTTCATCCACTGAGGGCTGAAAGGAAAATTCAAACATCTCGAGAGTCTTCAGCTGGGGAAACCTAGCTTTGGCAATCTTAGCATTAATGCTTCTATCCGTTTTATTTACTACCTCTTCCTCTATTAGCTTTTTTAGATAATCAGTATAGGAAAGGCCAGCCTTGGCTGCCTTTGTTGCCTCTTCTTCAAATATAGCTGCTACTTTCTTCAGCGAAAGATCAGTTAAGTGTTTTTTTAAGGTTTGGTAATTATCGGTCATACCCATTACCTCCTAAAAGGTTGTATTCCTCTAAATTTCTAGAAATATCAACTTGGGGGATATCTTTTACAATACCAAGGGAGAAGGCATCCTCCATTTTTATCTGGCTTCCTGCTCTTAAGAGGCCAATTATTATGTTGGAAGAATAGCAGTTTAGTTCCAGACCCTTTAAAAGAGCAGCTTCTACTTCTTTTTGGGGATAATACTTTAGGCTATCAAGAATTCTAAAGAGGTGATATGCTGCATTCATGCGGTAGGCTGCTACCAGTTTATCGGCAAAGGAAGCTTTATCTGGGAAAGCCTGTTTAAACATCTTCATTAGTAGATCCTTATCTGATATCTTTTTTCTTTTCAGTCCCTCATAGTGAGCTGGATTTATTATTATCTGGTTTTTTCCCTTGGACAGATGATGTTCTGCCATAAGTTTTGCCTGCTGGGAATAAACCTTAAGCCTTACCCCCTGTACTATTCTTATCCAGACCTGTTTTCCGCCATAGGTATAGGGAACGGAATACTTATTTCCACCCACACTTATTAGACAATCGTAATTGGCCTTCCTGAAATCTTCTGAGGAGCCAACAAACCTCTGCTCGGGGAGTGGTTTTAAATGCCTTTTTTCCTCGGTCAAAAAGAGCTCTTGTGGTATCTTACCGGTACCCTGGTGGAGTCTTTGGTTGACCTGATCATTAAAATCCTCCAATTGTTTTAAGAAATCCTCAAAGGAGTTAAACTTACCACCTTTTATGAAATGCTCCTGAAGATAAAAGAAGGGATTTTCTACTTTACCTTTGGTTTCCGGCCTTCCTGGAAGACAGGCCTTTGGCTGGATATTGTAGTAGCATACCAACTCTAAAAACTTAGGATTCCATCTGACCGCTGGGCCAATTCTTCTGAGCACCATTGCCTTAGCATTATCTAGGAGGATCTGCTCTGTTACTCCTCCGAAGAAGCAAAAGGCCTCCTCCAGTGATTCAATTATTGAGCCCTGTTTTGAGTCCAGGCTGGCATAGTATTTTCGGTACCGGCTGTAGCATAAAAGAGTAGAAAATACGATAACCTTGGTCAGGACCTTTCCCAGAAATACCGAGTATTCTGCCCAATCAAACTGTGATAGAACTCCAGCGTCTGTCTCATATCTCTGGCTAATCTTGGAGATATTTACCTGGCCCTTTAGCCTTCTTAAGTAATCATAGAAAGCTGTTTTTGAACCACTATATCCCAGTTTTCTTATTTCTATGAATATTCTTGAACCGATAAATTTGTCCTTAATAAGCATTTCCAGTATTTTTTCATGATATGCCGAAACATTTGATCTTGATTTTAAAACATCATCTTTGTTATCACCACTATACTCCTTAAAACTGTCACTTCTTAGAGCTTTTCTTACCGTATTTTTACTCATCTTTAAAAGCCTTGATATTTCTTTAATACCATGACCCTTTTCTTTGAGTATTTTTATGCTTGCCCATTCATCCAAGGTTAACATCCCCTTTCCTCCTTTGAACATTAATATTTATGTCCAAAGGATAATAAATATCTAACATTTGTTACAATTAAATTATTTACATTTTCTTTTATAGGGGGGTCAAAAATAAGCTGGAAAAAGGGGTCATAAAATTTCGGAATTTACAAGAGGGAATGAATAATGATAATTTTCTTTTTCCAAGGGAAAAAAGAGGGTCTATTTAGATTCAAGCTATTCTAAAACAAAACTCAAGGGTATTTTCCTTCCTCTGGAGGGAGAGGATGAGCCGGACGGCTCTAAGATGTATATCGAAGAAAGTATTTAAGTTATTCTTCCCTCCCCTGGAGGGAGGGAAAGAGGGAGGGGGATTACTTTAAGACCTCACCCTCACCTAACCTCTCCCTTCTAAGGGAGAGGGGATAGAGACGGATAATTATACCCTTAATATTTAATTTGCAATATTAAATATTAAGGGTTAAAATTAGTTAGGAAGTTAATAAAGTATAGGAAGTTAATAAACTAACAGAATAATAAAGTATGTAAAGTACAAAAGTATAAAAAATTCCAGAAATGAAATATGAAATATGAAATACAAAAATCGTGTATTAGCCAATACCATAAATAGGGCTATTAAAACATTCCCGGCGGTAGTAGTTACCGGTCCCCGGCAATCCGGTAAGACAACCCTCTATAGGATGCTTTTTTCTAAGACCCATAATTTTATATCCTTGGAAGATCCTGATGTAAGGGTGAGAGCAAAAGAGGATCCCCTGAATTTTCTAAACCAATATAAACCTCCCCTTATTATTGATGAAATCCAATATTTTCCCGAATTGTTATCTTATATAAAAACTAAAATCGACAGCAACAGAAAACCTGGACAGTGGCTGTTTACTGGCCCCCAAAACTTTATTCTTATGAATAATATTTCCCAATCCCTGGCTGGACGTATAGCCACTCTTTCCCTTTTGCCATTTTCTATCTCTGAATTGGTAGATAATGCCCAAGGCACAAAAGATTTTATAAATTGGTCAAAAGACAAGCAACTAAATAAGCAAGCTAATAATAAAATTTCCCTTTCCGAGTCAATATTACGAGGCTTTTATCCAGAGATTGCTACTAATAAAAAAGTCGATAGAAAACTATGGTGCAGTTCCTATATTACTACCTATTTAGAGAGAGATATTCGAAGTCTAACCAATATTGGAGACTTGAGCCAATTCGAAAGATTTTTAATTGCCTGTGCCATAAGGACTGGACAGATATTAAATATATCAGAAATTGCCAGGGATATTGGCATAAGTGTGCCCACTGCCAAAAGATGGCTTTCTCTTTTGGAGACAGGGCAGCAGATATATTTACTTTACCCTTACTACAAGAATATTGGAAAAAGGATAATGAAGAGCCCTAAAATATATTTTTGTGATACGGCCATATGTTCCTATCTTTTAGGAATACACAACAGCGAGACCTTACTAGGAAGCCCCTATTTTGGTAATTTATTTGAAACAATGATAGTGATTGATTTTTTAAAGCGCTTTCTACATTTTGGAGATAAACCTTCTATGTATTATTTTCGGACTCGAGATGGTTTAGAAGTAGATTTGGTAATCGAAATAGCCGGCTATTTATATTTATATGAAATAAAAAGCAGTATGACTATCTTACCTAAACATGCTGCCTCTTTGAAAAGGATGATTAATGAATTTGGGTCAATAATTAAAGAAGCTGCTCTTATCTCCGGTACTGAAGATAATTTTTTAGTACTGGAACCTATATTTAATTATAGCTGGAAAAATATTTTAACTATTTAGAGAAAAGGGTTAAGTAATTTTACATTGACACAAGTAATGAAATGTTGTATTCTTAAGCAAGAGGTGAGAAATATGAATAGTAAAAAGAATATTGTTCAAAATAGAACGAGGCTTAGTATCGATGTAGATCCGAAAGAACACCAAAAAATTAAGTTATTTGCCACTTTACAGGGAATATCAATTAAAGATTACGTTTTAGCATGTATTCGAGAACGTTTGGAAAAAGAATCGGAGGGAAAACAATTATTAGCGATGACCAACCAGCTTACCCCTGCCTTAAAAGAGTTATGGGATAACGATAAGGATGAGGCTTAGAGCGTGTCTTACCAGGAGATACCATAATTGAAGATTGGCAAAATTCTGGTTTAAAATATCCCTCTTTAGTTACCGGTATAATTCAAACTCTCAAAGTGAATATTATTGAAAGAAAATTAGGAAACCTTTCTGCTGCTGATTTTTTGAAATACCAAGGTAATCTCAAAAAATTATTAGGATTTAATTAGTGAAATGGAAATCTTCACTTTCAAAAATGAAGGGGTCAAATTTCAACATCTGACCCCAGGAAGAGACCCAATATGTTTAAACAAATTAATCTAAAAAAATTTACCTGGGATTATCCAGAGAGAGATATTTCTGAAAGAGAATTTTTAAATTGTCCGGAGCTAATCTCTCGAGTATTGAAATATGGAAATATTGAAGAATGGGCCTGGCTGATTAAAAAGATTGGTAAGAAAGGTCTTAGTGATTTTCTGAAAAATAATGCCTATAAGCTTGATGATAGAACCTTTAACTGGTGGAGGATTTATTGTGGATTTGACTATACTTTCCCCAAAACAACGAGAGGTATTGGAGAGATTGAAGAAATCAATCCTCTTAAATAATTCTTTTTATCTTGCCGGTGGCACTGGACTTGCTTTAATATTAGCGCATCGAAAATCCGTAGATTTTGATTTTTTCTCGGAAGTAACTTTTTTTCCCTTGCAATTAATAAAAGAATTAGAAAAATACTTTCAGGAGGATCAGATATCCCTGATCGAGATGAAAGAGGATACCCTGATTATCTCTTTAAAGAAGGTGTGGACTTCGTTTTTTTATTATGATTATCCCTTGCTGAAACCATTAATCTCGGAAAATTGCTTAAAGATTGCTTCACTCGAAGATATAGCTGCCATGAAAGTGATTTCTATTATGCAAAGGGGATTAAAGAAAGATTTTATTGACTTATGGACTATTTTAAAAGAAACCGAATATTCCGTTAAAGATATATTATCTTGGTGTAAGAAGAAATATGGTTCAGCTTTCTCAGAATCTGTAGCCTTGAAAGCTTTGACCTATTTTGAGGATGCGGAAAAGGAAGATATGCCAGAGGGTATAAGATATAATTTTTCCTGGGATGAACTAAAAAAAGACTTTATAACTTTAACTTGTGAATATTTTAACCAGCAAATAAAATAACAAAAAAGATTAAATTAACTTTTCCTTTAAGGGAAAAGGGACATAAGATAAAAGAAACAGATAAAAGAAGACAGGCTACTTTTATGGGTATCCCTACTGATTTTCTGTGCGGGTATAAGTGGATGAGATTGCTTCGTCGCTTTGCTCCTCGCAATGACAAAATCGTATACCGTATTACGTATAACGTATACCGATTTTATGTTAAATCTATGGTCTATTGAAACTGAATACAGTTATGCTCATCATCATAATCCTCTCCCTTAGAAGGGAGAGGTAAGGTGAGGGTGATAAAGTACTACTGTTATTTTCTTTGAGGGGTTTCAGGGGATACTTCCCCTGAATATAGGAATTGTTATGAACTTTCGATACTATATAAGATAAACTACCAAAGCAAAAGGTCATTGCGAGGGGAGCACTCAATATTATTTGAGTGCTCCCCGTGGCAATCTCATACCATTTATACCTGAATAAAAAAATAAAAAATGGTAGTTTTCACTCTTAATCTTTGCTACCATCCCCTCGCCTTTAAAGGGAGAGGGAGAGGGTGAGGATGGTTAAAAAGTTGACTTAGTGATTAAAGAGGCCATTAAGCCGAAATTAAAAGAAAGAATTTTTAAAGAGGTAGAATATGTCTAAAGAGAAAAGAGACTATATTCTTTTTTAGAAGATATTTTGGATGTCCTTGAAAAGATAGAAAAATATACTAAAAATCTATCTTTTGCAGAGTTTGCTGTTAGTGGTATGATGAATGAAATTTATAAAGGAGGTAAATTAAATTATGGCAAATGCAATTTCTGAAGAAAAAATTAGAAGTATAGTGAAAAATGAAATAGAGAGTGCTTTAGAAGAATTTTTAATAAGAATGAAATTAGAATTTTTACCATATGTATCAAAGAAAGAACAGAAAGAAATCGAAAATTTATATGAAAAGGATCTAATTAAGAACGATGAAGAGGACATTGCTGTTTCGAGGGAATTGAAATTATGAATTGGCAAATAAAGTGAAATAGAGTGGTCAAGTCTCAACCTTTGACAGTTCTCTCAAATGTCAAAGGTCAAATGTTGAGACCTGACCCCAGGAAGACGGAGCTAATCTCTCGAGTATTGAAATATGGAAATATTGAAGAATGGGCCTGGCTGGTTAAAAAGATTGGTAAGAAAGGACTTAGTGATTTTCTGAAAAATAATGCCTATAAGCTTGATGATAGAACCTTTAACTGGTGGAGGATTTATTGTCTTGAGGAGGTGAAATATGATAACTCTGGAAGAGTTAGCTAAAGATTTACGAATGAAACCAGATGAGTTAATGAAGGAGAGCCTGGAAACATTTTTAAAACATAAACTGAAGATTATCGAATCTGAGTTATTCCTCTTGGCAAAGCGATACGGTGTACGGAATGTTCAAGAATTTGACCAGATGATCCAGGAAGGAAAATTTCATGAAGAAGACGCTTTTGAGGATTATTTTAAGTTTGATAATCTAGAAGCGGAAAGAGAACTAATATTGAAGTATATAGATAAACTATGATAGTCTATCTGGAAGATTTGGCAAGAATTGCCGAGATCGAGTTCTCCAATATAGTTGAGGGATTTTATGAACTGGGTGAGAACTAAACTGAGCGAGGAAAAGAAATAAATACCCATCCTTTTTTATTAGCTTAGTAATCGGTAAGTCGGTCAATTGCTTCCATTGGTAAATTGGTAAAAGCTCTTGCCTCTTAACACTAGTTAAGGGGCAAGGGGCAGGCGTGGCAATCTCATAATTATCTTACTTTAGTTAACGGAGCAATAGTAAACTAGTAAACCGGTAAATTAACTTCATCGGTAGGTAAATTGACAGCGAGATGAAGAGCTGGAGAAGCTTAAAAGTACTTTAAAAATAGAGGAAGCCAGCCATCCCTTTGTGGGGGGGGTAAACCGTGAAAGTAATGAGTAATCAGTGATGAGTAGGGATTAGAGGAGGCCAAGAAAGACCAAAGTAAAAAAGGGGGTGACTTTTCCCAAAATCTTATAAAATTAAGGTGAGAGGAAAATAAAGATATGGAGACAGTATTAAGTAAGTTGGACGAAATATTGGTAAGGGTGGGGAGATACCCTGGCAAGGAAGAGCTAATAGAGGATGCCTTGCGTGCTCTTTTAAGAGCAAAACCAGAGTTGAAAATAGACTTATCGGTAGAATTGTATAAAAAAGGAGAGGTATCTCTTTCCAGAGCTGCGGAAATTTGTGGGTTGAACTTAGAAGATTTTAAGGAGTTGCTGAGGGAAAAGGGTATTAAAATTTCTATTCCTTCCATCCCGGCTAAAGAGGTTAATCAAGAAGTAGAAAGAATCTTGAAAGTATGATTATCTTCGACGCTGATATTCTGAGCATATTTGCGAAAGTAGAAGAAATTGACGTGCTGAAGCATCTTTTAGGCGATAAGTTGGTAATGACGCCCAAGATAAGAGATGAAATCTCTGTACCTCTTGAGTATGGATACACTTTTCCTTTGCAAGTGATTTCAAAAATAAAAACGATACCATTGAATAGAGAAGTACTGGAAGAATATGAGAGACTTCAACAAAACTTTAGTCTGGGAAAGGGAGAGCTTGAAGCCATCGCCTATTGCAAAACAGAAAGATGTGTATTTGCAACTAACGACATAAAAGCAAGGGAATTTGCAAAAGGAGAGGGTGTTTCTGTTATCTCATTGCAAGCAATTTTAAAGGCGCTCTGGAAAAAGGAAATAAAGAGCAAAGAAGAAGTCAAGGAATTGCTTAAAAAAATTAAAGAAACCGATAATTTAAATGTAAGCGTAGAGACTGAACGGGAAATATTTGAAAGATAAATAGTGAGAAGCGGACGGCCTGGTGCGCTGGTTACCTATCCTGTTATAGCGAGGTTTTTCCCCTTTAAATAAAGTCGCTGGTTATTAGTCGTTAGTATCTAGATCTAGTATTTAATCTATCTATGTCTTATTGCTTATTACTCATTACTGGTTACTTATTACTGAATTGGCTCCCTCACAATGACAAAAAACGTATACCGTATTACGCATACCGTATATCGAATTTTATGTTATATCTATGGTCTATTGAAATTGAATACAGTAATGCTTATCATCATATCCCTCTCCCTTAGAAGGGAGAGGCAAGGTGAGGGTGATGATAGTATATCGTATTACGTATAACGTATATCGTTTAAATTAGTCGCTCATTGTTAGTCGTTGGTCGTTGGTATCTGGCATTTAGTTTGCCCATTGCTTATTACTCATTACTGGTTACTTATTACTGGATTCGCTCCCTCACATTGACACGACATAAAGAACGATATAATTCCACCAGAGAGGTGTATTAAGTATGAGAACTAAAAGGAAACTAAGTATAACGATTGATAATAAAATATTGGAAAAAATAGAAAATATTTCCAAGGTTTATAATCTTTCTAAAAGTAGATTGACTGAAGAAGCACTTAAGCTCTGGTTCAAAAAAAATACAGAAGAACTCATGGCCAGGGGGTATCAAGAAATGGCTGAAGAAGACCAAGAATTTACTGAGTTAGCCTTAGAAGCTCAGAAAGAAGCCTTGGAGGAGTAAATTTCCTAAAAGAGGCGAAATATGGTTAGCGAATTGGTGGAATCCATCTCGGAGTAGTGAACAAGCAGGTAAAAGACCGGCTTTAATTATTCAAAATGATATTGGGAATGAAAAAGCCCCTACTACCATAGTAGCAGCCATATCTAGTTCGGTTAAATTATACCCTATGAATGTAAAGATTGAACCTGATGAAAGCGGCCTTAATGATATTTCCATTGTAAAAACCAGTCAGATACTGACTATTAGCAAAATCAGGCTAGAAAAGAAATTAGGGCAACTTGGCGAAGAAAAAATGGAGAAAGTAAATCAGGCCATTAAGCTTAGCCTGGGAATTAAATAATCTTATTTTCCTTGTTGTCAAGGGAATGAACCAGATGACTCTAAGATGCAAATCGTAGGAAGTAGCCAAGCTATTCCTCCCTCCCCTGGAGGGAGGGAGTGAGGGAGGGGGATTAAGGCAAGATGAAGAAGGGAAGAGAAGCAGTCCTTGCTCGTCAACTTTGCCTGAGGGCTACAGATGCCGAAAAAGCTCTCTGGACTAAATTGAGGAGGAAACAGTTAGAAGGAGTAAAATTCAGAAGACAACAGCCTTTAGGTCCCTATATCGTTGATCTGGTAAGCCTGGAGAGGAAGCTAATCATTGAAATTGATGGTGGTCAGCATAATCAGCAAGAAATAAAAAGAAGTGATGAAGAAAGGACGAATTGGCTAAAGCAAAAAGGCTATCGAATCTTGAGATTTTGGAATAATGAGGTGCTGGAGAATATAGATGGTGTTTTGGAAAGGATAAGGGAGGCTTTAAGGTAAGACTTCACCCTCACCTAACCTCTCCCTTCTAAGGGAGAGGGAATGAGGAGGGGGATGATCTTCTTTCGAGGAAAATAAAAGGGGCAGGCTACTTTATAAATAAGAGAGATAAGGCAGGCTCGCAATGACCACTGGTAGGGCGCCTATAGCCTTGACAATTTCCTTTTTGAGTAGTATTATTACTCATGAAAGGAAAGAACTATGTTAGAATCTCTAATTACTTCTCAAACCAGAGTTAAGCTCCTGCTCAAGTTCTTTCTCAACCCGGAGAGTAAATCTTACCTGCGGGAGTTAGCTGAAGAGTTTGGTGAGTCTACTAACTCAGTTCGCTTGGAGCTCAATCGGCTCACTCAGGCTGGCCTTCTCACCTTGAAAGATGAGGGGAGAACTAAAGTATATCAGGCTAACCCTCATCATCCCCTTTTCCCGGAAATCCAGAGTATGGTGCGTAAATTCACCGGCATTGACCAGCTCATCCCCCAGATTCTCGCTCAGTTAGGTGAGATTCACTCTGCTTTTGTAACTGGTGACTATGCCCAGGGTATCGATTCTGGTATCATTGACCTCGTCATAGTAGGGAAAGTAGATGAGCTTTACTTAAAGAAACTCATCGATAAAGTAGAGCAGCTCATCCATCGCAAAATCCGTTTCCTGGTTTTAAGTGATGAGGAACTGGAGAAGCTTAAAAGTACTCTGAAAATAGAGCAAGCCATTCCTTTATGGGAAGATAAACCGTAAAGACGTAAAGAAGAGATTATGCTAATTACAGTGAAATAATAAGGATACCGAAAGGCTATGAAAAAAGTTGAAATTATTCCTATTGCTCAACAAAAAGCGAAAAGGAGAGGGATTCAAAAGGAAGAAATAGAAGATGCAGTCGTAAATCCAGCACAGATAGTAGATGGATATGGTGGTAGGAAAGTTGCCCACAAGAAGTTTTTTAGAGATAGTAAGGAGTATCTCTTAAGGGTGGTTTATGAAGAAACAGAAGAGAACTATACCGTTGTGACAGCTTATATTATTTGCAAATAGATCGTTATTGGAAGGAGGGAGCTTAAATGAAGATAGAATATGACCCCAAGCATGACCTTTTAAACATCGAGTTTATAGCTAATGAAGATATTGCTGAATCTATTGAGTTTGATGGGGTAATAGTTGATTATTCAAAAGATGGGAAAATCGTTGCTATTGAAATACTTGATGCAGGGGCGAGGACCACAGAGAACCCCCTTGATTTAATAAATCTGTCGATAGTTAAAGAGAAGACGACAGTTTAAGAAACGCTTGTTTTAGTCAGTGATGCGTGTGGGGGGATGTGCGTGAAGACGAGAGAATAAAGGGATTTGGTAAATTGATTAATTATCTTGATTAGTTTAGTAAGGAGTACCTAAATACCATGAGAATTAAAGTGATAATTCATCAGGCGGAAGAAGGTGGCTATTGGGCAGAAATACCCGCTATTCCTGGTTGTTTTACTCAAGGAGATAGCTGGGAAGAGCTAATTGAAAATATATACGAAGCAGTTGAGGCTTGCTTAAGTGTTGAGGTAGAAAAAATTAAAATTGATCCGTCTGATAAGATTCTGGATTTTGTAGTATAAAAGCTGTTTTAAAATTAGCAGATATTGATATTAAAGAAACTTAGTGAAAAACTGCCTAATGGTATTTCAAGCAGTAAAGTGGCTAATTGACTAATTGGTAAATTAATTAGCTGGTAACCTTAAAAAGGAGGAAATAATGGAAAGAGGAAATCAATCAACCTATAAAAAGCGAATAGTAATTGATCAGAAGATTCACTTTGGAAAGCCTTGTGTAGCTGGTACGCGTATCCCAGTAGAGGATGTTCTGGAGTTAATCCAAGAAGGCATCCCTTTTCAAGAAATCGTGGAGAAATACTATCCAGACCTGGAAATTGAGGATGTTAAAGCTTGTGCCAGATATGCTACGGAGTTAGTGCGCTCTGAAGAGATCTATGTGGAGAATTTATAATGCAATTCCTTGCTGATGCCCTAAGCTTAAGCTTAGGATTCGATGGCCAGTGGAGCAATACAATATCTGGAATACCAAAATAGTTTATCCTCATCAGAAGGACAAAAATAGTGTTATATGGTCTTATAAAAAAGATATAAATATCTTCCCTTTTCATTATCTTATAATTGTCAATTGGTAACCGGTAAATCAGTAAATTTAGCTTACTTCTTGCACCTTGAAAGGCCTAATATATAAGGGTTACAGAGCTGCCTTAAAAAAGCAGTAAAAATTTCGTAAGGAAAATTGCTTCGAAATAGGCAAAAAAATGCTAAAAATATCATTTTTAGCTCTTGAAACCCTTGCTACCTAAGGCTTTCAGGAGGGAATCGCTTATAACGTCTATAACGCATTTTTTTAAAACAACTAAGGTAAAACCTTTAAACTTTAAAATGATGCTTAAAATGACCTTATTTTAGATACGGCTCAAAAGGCTTATATTATAAGACTTTCCGTGAAAAGTAAATGGGAATAGTAAAAGTGGACAGGCTTCTATTTTTTCCTCTCCCTTGACGGGAGGACATTTCATCTTCACCCTCTCCCTCAAAGGGAGAACCCTCATATTTTCTCCTCTCCCTCGACGGGAGAGGGTTAGGGTGAGGGTGAAAAGTAAAATATAATAAAGATATAATAAAAATATAAAAAATTTGTTGATAAAAGGAGCAATCCAGACCAGACTGGTAGTTTAGGCTGGCTTGGTATTGGAAAATAAGGTAAAATGACTTACAAGATAGCCATATTAGGCACAGGTTATGTAGGGTTAGTCTGTGGAGTAGGGTTAGCGGATTTTGGGAATAGGGTAACTTGCACAGATATCGACGGAGAAAAAATTGACCTCCTGGCGAGGGAGACTATTCCTTTTTACGAACCGGGATTGGAGGACTACCTGAAGCGCAATCGAAAAGAAGGGAGATTTTTCCTGGAGAAAGATCCCGAGAAAGCCATTCGGGATAATGATTTTATTTTCATTGCTGTGGGCACTCCTTCCCGGGATGATGGAGAGGCTGATTTGAGCTATCTTGAAGAAGCAGTGAGAACCATCGCCCGAGAGAGCAAGGAGCCTAAGGTAGTGGTCACCAAAAGCACCGTACCGGTGGGAACAAACCGGTGGATAAAGAAAGCTCTCCTTCATCTGAACCCGGCAATTTCTTTTCTGGTAGTTTCTAACCCGGAGTTTTTGCGAGAAGGAAGAGCAGTGCAAGACTTTTTTCACCCCGACAAAGTAGTCGTCGGCACCGAGGAGGAAGAAGCTCGGGAGGTTATGAGGGAAATCTTCCGCCCCCTTTATCTTCTCAACACTCCTTTTATCTTTTGCAACTTAGAGACTGCCGAGCTCATAAAATATGCCAACAATGCCTTTCTGGCTACTAAAATTACTTTTATTAACCAGATAGCCAATCTCTGTGATGCCGTGGGAGCTGATGTTCATGTTATAGCTAGAGCTTTAGGGATGGATGGTAGAATCAGCCCCAAGTTTCTTCACCCCGGACCAGGCTTTGGAGGAAGCTGTTTTCCCAAAGATACCAAAGCCTTGGTAAAGACTGGCGAGAGATATGGAGCGGATATGAGTTTAGCTCGTGAAGTAGTTATCGCTAATGAAAGGCAAAAAGAAGAGATGATAAGAAAACTCCAAAAGCTTTTAGGGGATATCCGGGGAAAGAGGGTTTGTGTTTTAGGCCTTTCTTTCAAAGCCGAGACCGACGATGTCCGGGAATCGCCAGCAATTACAATCATCAAAAAGTTGCTTCAGGAAGGAGCAAAAGTCCAGGCTCATGACCCCCAGGCTATACCCAATGCCCGTAAAATTCTCGGGGAAAAAGTCCAATATTTTGACGATATGTATCAGGCAATGAAAAGATGTGATGCTCTTTGCCTTCTCACTGAGTGGAATAGTTATCGTAATCTGGATTTGGATATAGTAAAATCTAACCTCACCGGGAGAGTGATTTTAGATACCCGTAACGTGCTCGCCCCGGAGCTGGTAAAAGAAAAAGGGTTTATCTATGAAGGGGTAGGGAGAAGGTAGAGCGATGGAAAAGGAGAGAATTGTTAAGTGATAAAAACGCCTGAAAATCCCGAGGCGACAGAGGTTGCCGCCTCAAAAAAAGAGGAGACATCATATCGAGGGCATCGACGGCTGAGAAAACTTATTACTCCAGGGAAAAGCCAAAGCCTCTCCCAGCGGGTGGTGCAGGCTGGATTTTGGGCGTTTGTCTTACGCATTGTAAATCGGTTATTCGGCTTAGCCCGCACTATTGTGCTAGCACGAGTGCTCTCCCCCAACGACTTTGGCTTGTTTGGCATCGCTCTCCTTGCCCTTTCTGCTCTGGAGACGTTTACCCAGACAGGCTTTCAAGCAGCACTCGTCCAGCGCAAAGGAGATGTTTGCCCTTATCTCGATACTGCCTGGACAGTGCAAGCTATCCGGGGAGTAGTTTTGGCTATTATTCTCTTTGGCATTGCGCCCTATGTAGCCGTTTTCTTCGGTGAGCCGAATGCTGCGCCCCTCCTTCGTGTGCTGGGCCTTTCTATGGTGTTTCAGGGTTTGACCAACATCGGAGTGGTCTTCTTTCAGAAAGAGCTTGAGTTTCACAAGCAGTTTATTTATATGTTCAGCGGCACCTTGGCTGATTTTGGGGTAGCCATCCCGGCGGCACTTATCCTGCACAACGCCTGGGCCTTAATCTTTGGGCTTTTGGCCGGGAATTTAGTTCGAATGATTGCCTCCTATTTTGTCCATCCCTATCGGCCAAGGTTTAGGCTGGAGAGGGCAAAAGCACGGGAGCTTTACACTTTTGGGAAGTGGATATTGGGAAGCAGCGTTGTCGTTTTTTTAGCCACACAGGGGGATGATATTTTTCTGGGTAAGGTATTGGGGGCAACTACCTTAGGACTTTATCAATTAGCTTTTCGTTTTTCTAATCTGATGACTACAGAAATTACTCATGTTATCTCTCAAGTAGCCTTTCCTACATATTCTAAATTGCAGAATAATGTATCGAAACTTCGGGAAGGATTCTTGATGACCATAGAAGCTGTAGCCTTTCTGTCTTTACCTTTAACTGCTGGTATTTTTATATTAGCATCCGACTTTGTGCACCTCTTTTTGGGTGATCAGTGGATGCCAATGGTTTCTGCACTAAGGATACTAAGTATCTCAGGTCTTATTCGTTCTATTGCAGTGACAGGCGGATCGCTTTTTCAAGCGGTAGGACGCCCAAATATGGATTTTTGGATGAACTTAGTAAGAGTGGGAGTCATGGCTGTAACAATCTATCCGTTAACCAAGGCATTTGGGATGAACGGAACAGCCATAACTGTTCTTTTAGGTATTTCAGCTACCATTCCTGTATGGTGGGGCGTTTCATCGGATGTTATCAAAAGTAATTATAAAGAATGGTTAATGAGATTACTTCCTTCGCTAGTGGGGACTGGGATTATGATTATGTTTATCTTGCTTATAACTCGTGCATTAGGGCAAATGAGTTTTTTGGAATTTATATTTTCCATTTTGTTTGCAATGATAATTTATATAGCTTTTCAAATCGGTATCTGGCGATTATTTCACTTTGGTCCGATTGGGAATTTACGGTTGTTTAAAAAATCTTTGTAAAATGTGAGATGAGTGAATATTATGATTGGGAAGAACAGGAAAAATAAAAGGATTGAAATATAATGATAGATAGTTTGAAAAATAATAAATTAATTGCAAAATCTGATTTTGAAGATGCTTTATTAAAAATGTGCAATAAAATAATGTCTTATTTTAGCCCTGGGAAAGCATTTTTGTTATTGCCAAATTATGTAGCTACACAGTATGAAGACTCTACTCTTTACTTAGAAGCTTTTGCTAGGTTTTTATGGGGTATAGCTCCTTATTCTAAAAATGGAAAAAATATTGAGGTATTAGAATGTTTTAAAGAAGGTATATTAAATGGAACTAATCCTTGTCATCCGGAATATTGGGGTGATCTAAAAGATTACGATCAGCGTGCCGTAGAAATGCCTCCTATAGCATTTTTTCTATATTTTTCAAAAAATAGTTTTTGGGACAAGCTAACAGAAGATAAAAAGAAGAATATAGAACGATGGTTACTACAAATTAACCATAAACGTTTGGTTCAAAATAATTGGTTGTTTTTTAGAGTTTTAGTTAATGTTTTTTTAAAACAAATAGGTGCACAATACAGTGAGAAAACTATTCAAAAGGATTTATTAAGAATTGAAAAATTTTATTTAGGTAATGGTTGGTATTCTGATGGCAAGACAAATAGAAGAGACTATTATATATCGTGGGCATTTCATTTTTATTCCTTGATTTATGCTAGAGTTATGGAGCAGGAAGATATAGAAAGAAGTTACCTATACAAAAAAAGGGCAAAAGAATTTGCACAGGACTTCGTATATTGGTTTTCTGAAGATGGGTCGGCTTTACCCTTTGGAAGAAGTCTTACTTATCGTTTTGCCCAAGTAGCTTTTTGGAGCGCTGTTGTATTTGCAGGAGTCGACGCCTTTCCCTTAGGGGTAATAAAGGGGATAATATGCCGTCATTTGAGATGGTGGTTTCGACAGCCGATTTTTGATAAATCTGGATTACTTACTGTAGGTTATTCGTACCCTAATTTAATTATGTCAGAAAGTTATAATGGAACTGGTTCTCCCTATTGGGCTCTAAAATCTTTTTTAATTATAGGGATAGAAAATGATCATCCATTTTGGAAGGTAAAAGAAGAGAGATTACCCGTTTTAAATTCTAAGGTGTTTCAAAAATATTCACGTATGACTATTTGTAGAAAATCTTATCACATTGCTGCATTTGTTAATGGACAAGACTATGGGAACCAGATACACTCAATAGCTAAGTATGAAAAATTCGTGTATTCAAATGTATTTGGGTTTAGTATACCAAGAAGTGCATATGGAGTTGTAGAAAGTGCCCCTGATTCTACATTAGCAGTTAGTGAAGATGGTGAAATCTTTAAACAAAGACACAATTTAACAGCTTTTTATAACAATGAAAAAGTATTATATTCTAGGTGGAATCCATGGAATAACGTAGAGATAGAATCTTATGTTCTGCCAGGTTTGCCTTGGCATGTAAGAGTTCATAAAATACAAACACATAGGAGAATAATACTTCAAGAGGGAGGATTTTCAATAGAACGACAGACACACTTACATCCTCCTGTTCGAAGGAATATTGTTGAGAATGGTTGTGGTGTAGGTGTTTCTTATAATGAACAACATAGTGGGATAATATCTTTACTTGGAAATGGTACGCCTAAGATAATATTTCCATCCCCAAATACTAATTTGCTATATCCTAGAACAGAGTTGCCTATATTAATGTGGAAATTTAGTGAAGGTAGTTATGTTGTTATAAGCGGAATTTTGGGTGACAGTGATATTTTAAGAAATGATAAAAACTTTTGGGATGATACCCCAAAAGTTGAAATGAATAATGTGAATATTAAAATATTTATGGACGGAATAAATAGGTCGGCTATAACTCTAGATTTAGATAAGAAATACAGAATTCCTTCTAGTCTAAATAGGGAAATTTATTCTCTTAAAACAAAAGTAAGAATATTCATAGATTTCTTGAGAAAAAGTTATTAACTTCAAAAAGAGGCGAAGACAGATGAATGGAAAAATTCCAACTGTGAGCGTTGTTATCCCTACTTACAACCGAGCACACTTGGTAGGCAGAGCTATCCAGAGTGTGCTCAATCAGACCTACCAGGATTTTGAGATTATTGTGGTGGATGACGGCTCTACTGACAACACCGAAGAGGTGGTGAAAAGTTTTAACGATCCTCGTATCCGCTACCTCCGCCATGACCAAAACCGTGGCGGCTCTGCAGCCAGAAACACAGGTATAAACATGGCCCGGGGGGAATATATAGCCTTTCAAGACTCAGATGATGAGTGGTTGCCGGAGAAGTTGGAAAAACAGATGCGGGTTTTTGAAAACGCCCCAGCAGAGGTAGGGGTTGTTTATACAGATATGTGGAGAATTGGTAAAGGAGAAAAGAGATACTGGCATTCTCCTAAAATAATGCCTGAAGATGGAATAGTGTATAAGCAAGCATTAGATCAAGTTATGGGGATAGGGATACAAACGGCGGTAATCAAAAGAGAATGTTTCAATGTGGTAGGGATGTTTGATGAAAACTTCCCTAGATTTATAGATTTAGAACTTTTTGCCAGACTGTCAAAATATTATTATTTCTACCATATTAATGAGCCGTTAGTAAATTTCTATGATACGGGGAAAGGTATTTCTAATAACAATGAAGCTCTTGTTAAAGCATATCAACTGATTTTTGAAAAATATTCCTACGATATTGTAAAAAATAAGAGATCGTTAGCAAAACATATGTATTCTCTGGGGAATCTTCTGTGCCAAAATGGTGATTTTAACCTTTTGAAATACATATAAAATTATTGTATTTAAAGAAATATAATCTGTAAAATATAAAATATATATTAGATTTGACCAAAGAAGGAAAGTATGAATAAAAATCCAACTGTTAGTGTTATTATTCCAACTTATAATCGAGCCCATTTGGTGGGCAGGGCAATACAAAGTGTATTGAATCAAACCTATCAAGGTTTTGAATTAATTGTAGTGGATGATGGCTCTACAGATAATACCGAAGAAATAATTAAAGAATTCCAGCAAGAGGATAGCCGGATAATCTACTTAAAACACGACCAAAATAAAGGTGGCTCCGCAGCACGGAATACAGGAATAAAAGCTTCCAAAGGTGAATATATTGCCTTCTTAGATTCCGATGATGAATGGCTACCAGAAAAACTTATGGAACAATTAAATATATTTAAATATGAATCATATGAATTTGGAGCCGTTTATTCAGGATTACAGTATATAAATATAAAAGGTAACCATAAGATAAAACAACATATTCCGAGAAGTGAGGGGTATATTTTTGATGATTTACTTACTAAAAATTGTGTTGGTAGTGCTTCAACTATTCTTGTTAAAAAGGAATGTATTGATCAAGTAGGGTTATTTGACGAAACTTTACCCAGTTGTCAGGACTGGGATATGTGGATAAAGATTGCAAAATATTATAAATTTGCTTTTGTTAAAGCACCACTTGTGAAATATTATTTTCATTGTAATCAAATTTCCAACAATTTTAAGGCAGTAGTTAGGGGAGAAAAAATGATTATAGATAAGTATTTTATAGAATTAAAAAAAAGACCTTATATTTATAGTGAACATTGTTTTTTATTAGGAAATAAATTATGTCATTCAGCAGAAATTAGAGAAGGGCAAAAATTTTTATTTAAAGCAATTATAATTTATCCATTTTGTATTAAATATTATATTTATGCGTTTTGTTCTTTATTTGGAGTAGGAGGATATAAATATTTTTTTAATATAAAAAAATATTTAAAAAATATTAAGAAGGAAATGCATATCATTATAAAAAATTGTGCAATCAAGTGATATTAACTAGATAGCTTTAGTATTTATTTAATCATTCTGTTGATGGGATAGTATAATAATAAAAAGAAAGAGGAATGTGGAGTTTTTTATTATATGGAACAGCAGGTATCAAATTCCCAAAAAATATTAGTATTTATTTTCCCTTTATCAATATTTATCATGATATTTGACCGGCTTAAAGTCTATCCTACTGTTAATATGTCAATGTATCGGGTTTTGCAAATACCCATTCTTGTTGTTATTGTAATATTTTTATTAGGACAAAGGAAAATAAAATTTAATTTATATAGTCCAACAACTATTTTATTGTTTGGCTTTCTATTAAGTATATTAATTTCAACATTAACTGCTGTTTATCAAGAAATATCATTAATCGAAGCTCGCAGAATTATTGAATTAATTATTTTATCTTATGTTATGTTCTTTTTTATTAAATACCAATGGGATGAAAGAAATTGGGTGACATTAGCGATTATAATGATGATTACCGGGACTCTTTCTGGGTTGTCTGTTCTCACAGATTTATTGGGATGGACAAATTTTTATCGGTTATATCGTGAAGTAATGCCATATATGCGCCCTTTTGGTATTCTTGGGGAACCCAATTATGCCGCTGGCAAATTAGGAATTTTTCTTCCCTTTGCCTTTTTTAGTATAGTAAATTATAGACAATATAAAAGTTATTTCAAATGTTATTTATCTGTTATTTGTACTTTTTTAATAATTGTAGCAATATTTTTAACTGGTTCTAGAATGGGAGGAGCGGTTATTGTTTTTTCAATTTTTATATTTATGGTTAAATTAATCAGGCAAAAAAGGTTATTTTTAAAAATTACAATTTATTTTATTACCGTTATTATGATTATTGTGTTAATCAATTCAATAATTCCTATTAAAATTAATTTTTCAAAAGAAATTAATCATACATTAGAGAGCTATAAGTCTCTTTTTAGTTTTATGACAACAGGAGAAGAGCTGGTGGGTCGACGTTCGTTATCTAGTAGAAGTGATATGATTAGGACGGGTATGAACATCTTTATTGATTACCCGTTTTTTGGGATAGGACTTGGAAATTATAAGTATTTTGCTCCAAGATATTTTTTTATTAGTCAAATGTACTATTCCCACAATACTTTTATTACAATTTTATCAGAATTAGGGATTATTGGTTTTTTATTTTTTATATTTATTTGTATTAAAATAATAAGCAACATTTATTATTTTTATAAAAAATCTTCATTTTCTTCGTTTTATTTTTATTTAGGCCTTTCATTTGTTAATTTATTGATAATGTCTTTCTTCCTTCATAATGTTAATGATAAATATTTTTGGGGAATGTTTATTCCCATTTCTATGTTATTGGAATATTGGAAATTAAATAAGAAAGATTTATTTAATAGTGAAAAGGAAAATTTATGAATAATAATGTATCTATTGTAATTATCACTTTTAATAGAGAAGTAGGATTAGAAAAAACATTGACATATCTTATGAAAAAAACAGAATATTTCGAAGAGGTTATATTAGTTGATAATGGTTCTACTGATGGCACCGTTCGAATGGTTAGGAAAAAATTTCCAGTAGTTAAATTAATTAGGCTCCACAAAAATTCTGGTGTTGCTGAAGCTAGGAATATTGGTGCTATCAATGCAAAGAATAATTTAATATTTTTTCTTGATGATGACGGATATTTTGATATTGAAAGTATTCCAATGCTTATAAATCAATATAGAAAAAATGATAAATTAGCTGTTATAGGTTGTGAAATTATTGAAGTCCCTTTTAACGATATATTTGCTTTAAAATTTAGAGATTTTAAGTTAAAAAAAGATGAAATATATTTTACTTATTATTTTTGGGGTACAGCCTTTATGTTACGAAGAGATTACTTTTTAAAAGTTGGTATGTTCCCTGATTATTTTTTTTATAGTAATGAAGAAAACGACTTAAGTTTAAGGCTATTAAAGCAAGATTTGGATATAATGCATTGTAATTTTTCTATCATGTTTCATTACAGGTCATCTGCTCAAAGACCGAAATATAGGAAAACATTTTTTTATTATAGAAATAAACAGTATGAGATATGGAGAAATTTACCTATTTATGCAGCAATAAAAGAAAGTATCATTGTGGCAATAGGTGGTTTGATAAGGACTATTTTTACGAGAAATTTTTTTCCTTTTTGTAACGGAACAGTTCTAGCCTTTATTAAATTACCCCATATTATAGTTTTTGAACGTAAGCCATTATCTAGAAAACAATATAAAAGATATATTCAATTGCGAGGAGAAGAAATAAAAATAATAACTCGTATCAAGAAATTACTCTTAGAGATTAAAAGAGGGGATAGAAAAATTGGGGGTTAAAGAATAAATAAAAGAAATTAATATAGAATTTATAATAAAAAGGATATTTATACAAAATTTAAAGTATTATATAACGGGTATATTTATAAAATTTGCGACGTAATGCATTTTATTAAGAAGAATATAAATATTGTTATTACTAATGGGCAGTAATGATTTGATACTAATAAAATAATTTGTATAAAAAGGATCGGACAAAATTTCTGAAAAAATATAATAGGAGTTGAAATGTTATTTTCGAATATACTCAAAAAAATGAAGCGGGTTATTAAACAACCAAAAAGAGCGATTAAATTTGCTATTTGGAAAATAAAAGAATTTGTTCTATGGGATTACTACTATGCCGCTCTTCCTGAACCAAAGATAAAATCTGCAATTCCAGCCAATAATCCTCAAGTACAGGATGAAATCATGAAACAGCTGAGAAAGAATGGTTTTAACATTGTCAATTTTAAAATAAATAAAAATGACTATAAACATTATTTAGACAATGCAAAGTATAATAAATTTCCAGATTATTACGGTGGTGGCAAGGGGCGTACCTTTACTGAAAAATCTCTTGAACATTACTTAGCAGCAAAACTATTAAATCTTTCTAAAGATGATGTTTATATAGATATTGCGAATTTGAATTCACCTACACCAGAAATATATCATAAATTGTATGGTTGTAAAACTTATCGACAAGATTTGATATTTCCAAAAGGCTTACACAAAAATATTATTGGGGGGGATGCAAGTAGCATGCCAGTAAAAGATGGTTTTGCTACAAAGATGGGGTTACACTGTTCTTTTGAACACTTTGAGCAGGATTCAGATATAGGGTTTATAAAAGAAGCTAACAGAGTTCTTGGAAAGGAAGGAAAAGTTTGTATATTACCTTTATATCTTTTTAATAGATATGCAATACAGACGGATCCAGTTGTTTTGCCAAGGGGTGGTATATCTTTTGAAAGTGATGCTATATTGTATTGTGCAAAAGGTTACAGAAATAGACATGGACGATTTTATGATATCTCTCATTTAATCTCTAGGATTAGAAATAATATAAATGATCTAAAACTGACTATATATATTATTGAAAATGAGAAAGAAATTGACTCGTCTTGTTATGTTAAATTTATTGCCATTTTAGAAAAAGAATAGAATAGATAAAATTTGATAAAAATAAATGCTAAAGGTTTATGCTCGCAATTCTTCAAGATATTATATTTTGGCTCTAATGATTTAACTAAGGGTGAATAATTAGAGATTTAAATCTTGATATATTATTAGTCGTCAAAAAGTAGGTTAAAAAAGATCTTAATTAATGAAAAATTGTATAAAATTAGTATCTTAATTGATAAAGATATGAAGTGCGATTTTTTATTTCATTGTAAACAATTTAGAGGAAAACGTTAATAAGATTATTATAAGTTAGCATTAATATTTTTGCTACCTTCAAATTAATTTAAAAGATATATTAGCGATAGTAAGGTAAAAAATTAAAAATATTTAGGGTAAGTATTATAAATGAAGCTCATTATGCAAGATCCTTGGGGAATTAGAGGCCTGGGGATTTATGATTATTCATTATGTGATGCATTATATAAGAAAAATAAAAATCTTACACTTATTACTAATTGCTATTATGAATATGGTGAATTATCGAATTTTAAAGTAGATAAATATTTTTTTAAATATTCTGAAAAATTAAAAGTGGGCTTATTTCGAAATGTAATACGTGGATTAGAATATTGCTTTAATATGCTGAAATTATTAAAGATCTATTCGAAAGAAACTCCGGATATTATTCATATTCAATGGTTATTGTTTTATCAATTTGATTATTTCTGGTTAAGAATTCTTAAATATCGACTACACCAAAAAAATACAAAAATAATATTAACTGCTCATAATGTCTTACCTCATATAAACGGCTATAAATATAAAAATATATTAGGAAAAATTTACTCTCAATTTGACGGTATTATAGTACATAGTGATGTATTAAAAGAACAGATGAATGAAATATTTAGCGAAAAAGTGAATGATTGTTCAATATGTGTTATTCCTCTTGGCACAGTAACCAAGTTATTTGAAAAAATTGATAAAAATGTTTTAAATTCTTATAGAAGAAAGATTAATGTTTCCAAAAATAAGGGGCGTAATTTTCTATTTGTTGGAGTAATACATAAAAATAAAGGGCTTAATGTATTACTTGAAGCTTGGATAAAACATATTAATAAATACCCTAAAGATAAATTATATATTATAGGGAAACCTAATTATAACATGAATAATGAATTACAAACTATTGAAAAATATCATTCTTCAATATTTTCATCATTAGAATATAAAAGTGATGAAGAATTATTAGCTTATTACTTTGAATGTGATTTTGTTGTATTACCCTATTTAGAAGCCTCACAAAGTGAAGTATTATTAACTGCTCTAAGTTTAGGTAAGCCTGTAATTGCAACAAAAGTTGGAGCAATCCCTGAGGTTATTAATATTATTAAGGGTGGTTATATAGTCGAGCCGAACGATCCTAAACAGCTATGCCTGGCAATTAATAAGGCTTCAGAAATTAGTAGAGATGAATTAATAAAGTGGAATGAAGATATAAAATATAAAACTATTAAATATTTTTCTTGGGATAAAATAGCTGAACTTACTTACAATTTTTATGAAGAATTATTTTATGATTGTAATCCAAAAAGTCCAATTTTAATATAAATTTTATCAGACTGCCCTATAGAATGCTTTTAATGTTTAGTAGTAACATATATAGTATGTTAAAAATAATTTTATACTTATTGGGGAATAATCATTTTATATAAAAATGAGAATAAATCTTTAAGTTAGTTCTATGAAGGTGACAATATATAAGAAATAGTTTTTGTTAAAAAATTATTTTAAATGTTTCCAGAAGTCATAAAATATTGGAGGAATAATAAATGTCAAAGAAAAAAGCATTAATTACTGGTATAACCGGTCAGGATGGTTCATATTTGGCAGAATTTTTGATAAATAAAGGCTATGAAGTATTTGGTTTAGTTCGTAGAACTAGTATTTTAAATTTTGAAAGGATAACACACATTCAGGATAGAATTATACTAATATCCGGAGATTTATTAGATCAAAATTCTTTGATTAATGCTATTAAAGAATCAAATCCAGATGAAATTTATAATTTAGCTTCCCAATCTTTTGTCCCTACTTCTTGGAAACAACCTGTATTTACTGGTGAAGCAACAGCCTTGGGAGTGGCGCGAATGTTAGAGGCAATTAAGGTGGTTAACCCAAAAATAAAATTTTATCAAGCCTCCAGTAGTGAGATGTTTGGAAAAGTAAGAGAAGTCCCTCAAACAGAAAAGACTGAATTTTATCCCAGGAGTCCATATGGCGTGGCAAAATTATATGGTCATTGGATTACCGTAAATTATCGAGAGAGTTATAACATGTTTTGTTGTTCCGGGATATTATTTAATCATGAATCTCCCAGGAGGGGATTAGAATTTGTTACTAGAAAAATCACTAATGGTGCGGCTAAAATCAAATTAGGCTTATCAAATGAATTAAGATTAGGTAATTTGGAGGCAAAAAGAGATTGGGGATTTGCTGGAGATTATGTAAGAGCAATGTGGCTTATGCTTCAGCAAGATGAACCTGATGATTATGTAATTGCCACAGGTATAACTCATTCGGTAAAAGATTTAGTCCAAATTGCGTTTGATTACCTAAATTTAAATTGGGAGGATTATGTGGTAATAGACCCAAAATTTGTGAGGCCAGCTGAAGTAGATTTATTGTTAGGCGATTCTACAAAAGCAAGAAAAAAGTTAGGTTGGAAACCTGAGGTTAATTTTAAAGATTTAATTAAAATGATGGTGGATAATGATTTGGAAAAATTAAAAAATAGTAGATAGATGGTTTTTAAACTTTTAGATTCCTATTCGGAAATTATATTCAGAAATTAAAGGAATAATTTTTATGAAAGCATTAATTACTGGAATATCAGGTTTTGCGGGGTCATATTTAGCAGAGTTTTTACTGGATAAAGGTTATGAAGTTTTCGGGACTTTTTATGATAAAAGCACCTTTTCAAACATCGATAGTATCTTAGATAAAATTGAAATATTTGAAGTTGACTTAAGAAATTATAATAACTTGAAAACGATTATTGAAAAAATTCAACCGGAGGAAATATACCATTTAGCTGCTATATCATTTGTCCCTATTTCATTAAGAGACCCCCAATTAACTTTTGATACTAATTTATACGGAACATTAAATCTTTACAAAGCAATTATAGAGTTAAAGATTGCACCTAAAATATTATTTATAGGTTCTGCTGATGAATATGGCATAGTTAATGAAAATAATTTACCCATAAAAGAGAATTGTCCTTTAAATCCTGTTAATCCCTATTCAATTAGTAAGGCTAGTGCAGATTATTTAAGTTACTTTTATTTTAAAAATTACCATTTAAACATTATTCGGGTAAGGCCTTTTAATCATATTGGTCCTAGACAGGCACCAGATTTTGTTTGTTCCAGTTTTGCTAAACAGATCGTTGCAATTGAAAAAGGAATAAGAGCCCCAAAAATAATGGTTGGCAATTTAGAAGTAAAAAGAGATTTTACCGATGTAAGGGATATGGTAAGGGCTTATTGGCTTATTATCCAAAAAGGAAAACCAGGAGAAGTATATAATATTTGTTCTGGAAGAGCTATCCAGATTAAAGGACTATTAAATAACCTTTTGGAATTATCTTCAAAAGAAATAGAAATAATTAAAGACTCAAAGAGAATAAGATTTGCTGATAATCCCATTTTGCAAGGAGATTTTTCAAAAATTAGAGAAAGATGCGGATGGAAACCTGAGATACCTTTGGATAAAACACTTAAAGACATATTAGAATATTGGAGAAAGATTTTAAATTAAAAGTAGAATAATTAATTATTTGCATTTAATTATATACTCTTTTGTATTTTATATATTCTTATTATTATTATATTAAAGATATTGTAATTATAGGAACTAGGTTTGGTTTTATTAATCTAAAAAATAGAATAGCATAGAAATTCCCATTGAGGATATTATTAATATTTGGAGTCTATTCAATATTATGAAAATAACATTAATTGGTACTGGCTATGTCGGTTTAGTGACTGGAGTATGTCTGGCAGATTTTGGTAATAATATAATTTGTGTAGATAATGATAAAGAGAAGATTGATCTTTTAAATAAGGGGCAATTGCCGATTTATGAGCCAGGATTAAAAGAGATTATGGAAAGAAATAGGCATTATAAGAGAATAGAATTTACTACTGATATAAAATATGCCGTTTCTCATAGTGAAGTGATATTTATCACAGTGGGAACTCCCGAAAAAGAAGATGGTGATGTAGACCTAAAATATGTATTGGAAGTAGCAAAAGATATTGCCTCTTATATAAATGGATATAAAGTAGTTGTTGATAAATCTACTGTTCCTATTGGGACCGGCAAGAAAGTAGCCGAGATAATTCAGAATATCCTAAAGGATAGAAAGGTAAATTATAAATTTGATGTAGTTTCTAACCCGGAATTCTTAAGAGAGGGAAAGGCCTTATATGATTTTACGCATCCTGATAGAATTGTAATAGGAAGTGAAAGTAAAAAGGCTATAGAGATTATGAAAGAAGTATATCGGGTATTAAAGCTAAATGATGTACCTTTTATAATTACTAATTTAGAGACTGCAGAGATGATAAAATATGCCTCTAATGCCTTTTTGGCAATGAAGATAAGTTATGTCAACGAAATAGCTAATTTATGTGAAAAAGTAGGTGCCGATATTCAAGTGGTTACCAGCGCAATGGGAAAAGATGGGAGGATATCTCCTAAGTTTTTACATTGTGGACCGGGATATGGGGGAAGCTGTTTCCCCAAAGATACCAAGGCTTTAGCAAAGATAGGGAGAGAAAATAATTCCCCTCTCACTTTAGTAGAATCTACTATAAAAGCCAATCAAAATCAGAAACTAAAGATGGTAGAAAAGATTGAAAAGGCGATGGAAAAGGTTAAAGATAAAACCATAGCTATTCTTGGTTTAGCCTTTAAACCAGAGACTAATGATATTAGAGAAGCACCTTCAATAGTGATTATAGAGGAGTTATATAAAAGAGAAGCAAAGATAAAGGCTTTTGATCCTCAGGCAATGGAGGAAGCAAAGAAAAAATTAAAAGATTTAAAAGGAATAATATTTTGTAAAGACGAATACGAAGCAATAGAGGGAGCAGATGCCTTAGTAATAATTACCGAGTGGAATCAATTTAGAAGGTTAGATTTTACAAAGATTAAAAACCTAATGAAGGATAATTATATATTTGACTTACGAAATATATATTCTAAAGAGATTGTTGAAAAAGAAAATGGCTTTAGATACTTTTCGGTGGGGAGATAATTAATCTTATTCTTCGTAATAGAAATAGCAGTATACAATAAGTACCTGTATAATATTTAGTATTTAGGTACAAAATATACGGTAGAAATTAAAAAATATTTTTGTAAAATATTTTTTAACCAAGGTGATAATTTTATGCATATTCTCTATATTCATCAATATTTTACCACCCCAGAAGAAGGTGGAGGGACTCGTTCCTATGAATTTGCCCGAAATTTGGTGAAAAGAGGACATAAGGTAACCATATTAACCGGCTCAAAATTAAATAATTCTTTGATTAATAAAAAAAATAAAATTGATAAATATATAGAAGGGGTGCATGTTATATATCTCAAAACACCTTACTCAAATTATATGCCTTTTAAAAAGCGTTTATATAATTTTTTGGATTTTAGTTTACATGCTACTTTAGTTGGATTTAGATTAAAAAAATACGATTTAATATTTGCTACATCTACCCCATTGACTGTAGCAATACCAGGGATAATTTTATCTTTTTTTCGTCGGGTGCCAATGATTTTCGAAGTTCGTGACTTGTGGCCAGAGGTTCCTATCCAAATGGGTATTATTAGAAATTCCTTATTAATTAAGCTTTTGCGTTGGTTTGAGGCTTTTACATACAAGTATTCAAAACATATCGTTGCTTTATCACCCGGGATGGTCAAGGGGGTTTTAAAGTATGGTATTAAAGAAGAAAAAGTAACCATGATTCCTAATTTTTGTAACCTTAATTTTTTTAAACCGGGAAAACCAAATACTAATGATTTAGAAAAATTAGAATATAATAATAATCCTATCATTGCTTATTGTGGTGCTATAAGTTATGCTAATAATCTTGAATTAGTTATACACGCTGCTGAGAAATTACAAGAAATGGGTAATCCAGTTATTTTTGTAATTGCAGGAGATGGAATTTTAAAACCAAAATTAGAAAAGCTTGCAAAAGTTAAAAAACTTGAAAATATAATTTTTTTAGGCAAAATAAATAAATATGAGGTAGCAGAACTTTATAGAAGAGCTATTGCTTGCCTTGTTCTTTTTAAGAATTTACCTATTTTAAGTACAAATTCCCCTAACAAATTTTTTGATGCTATATCTGCAGGTAAACCAATTATTACCAATATGGGTGGATGGATTGGAAAACTTGTTGAAAATTATAAAATTGGTTTCTCTTTAGAAAATGATAATCCCCAAGCTATTGTTGAAGCAGTAGAAAAATTAACCGGTATGAATGACAATCAACGCGAGGAAATGGAACAAAATGCACGTAAATTAGCAGAGGAAAAATTTAACCAGAAAGATATGGTTGAAAAACTTGAAATGGTATTTAAGAAGGCAGTAAAAGCTTCTTAAAGTAATGTACAATAATAAATGTGGTAAAACTTGTGGCTATTTTAAAAATTAATACATAAATAAAGGTAAAAAATAAAAAAGATAAACATAAGTTAAAAAGATTAAATTATTTTTTTGATATTAACAATATTAACGAATGAGGATGTAAAAGTAAATAATAGAATTTTTCTCCTTATTTTAAAACGGATATTTGATATACTGGCAAGCGAAATAGGGCTTAATCGTATTACTGCTAGTTTTTGCTATAATAGAAATATTTATTAAACTGGATTCTAAGGGTCCAGTTTTTTTATTCAGAAGAGTGTGGAAAGAGGGGTAAAAGGGGAGAGGCAACTTTTTTGATTTAAAAAGTAACGAGTCCCCTTTTAGTATGATGTAAATGGGAAGCAGTTAATGGGATAGGCCGACTTCGGCTTTTATACCGGCTAATTCTTTCTGCATCTCGGAGAGGTGTAGAGAATAATATTCTCTGTTTTGCTGATTTAGGGTGGTGATGGTATTATGTATTTCTTTGGTATTCTCCAGGATTTGTCGATAACTCTCTTTCTGGGCTACTACGATCTCTTGCATAAATTTATCGATGCGAAAGATTAAAAGTATCGATAGGGCGATAGGGAAGCCCTGATTGGCGATAAGGTCTAATAGTGTTTTTATTTCCATGTAATTTTCTCCTTTCTGGCAATTAATAAGTAATGAGTAATAAGTAAAAAGTAATGAGTAAATAGAAATACTACTGCTCCGTTAACTAAGGTAAGATAGTTAGGAGATTGCCACGGGGAGCATTCAATATTATTTGAGTGCTCCCCTCGCAATGACTAACCTTACTTCCCCCTCACCTTAATCCTCTCCCTCGAGGGGAGAGGGTAGGGAGAGGGTGATAAGGGGAAAAAGGGGACAGGCCTTACCTTTTGTTGGGCCTTAAATGCGGGAAGATAAAAGAGGACTGTCCCCCTTTATCTGCCCCTACATCAGAGGGCGTATTGCAATACGCCCCTACATTTGGATACTTACTAACGACTAATTTTATTCCCGCCAGCGGGACGGTTTGGTAGGGCGGACATCTAAATGCAAAAAGTTCTTCTTCTCGTAAAATCCGATGCCACTAAAATCTATCTCTTCGCATATTTCTAAAAGCTCGATTAAACTAATATCTTTTACCTGGATATCGGCGGCTAACCCGATAAGGTGATAGCTGTTTACTACGCCTCCTACTTTCTGATTATAGGCTGGACAGCGATAACCAGAGGTAATATAGACTGATCTTACTAAGACGTCCCTTAATTCTACTAATTTAGCTAAGAGCTTAGGATGAAGCATCACCCGCTTACAACAGGGGCAGGCAAATTCAGCTAAGTTAAAATGTTTGGCTATATTGATATTATTAGTTTGATTTAACATCTCCATCGCTATTTCCTCCCTTATCCTTACCTTTTAATAAATTTCTCTTCAGTAAGAGGTCATAGGTCTCTTGGTTCACCTTACCTACATTAGCCTTCATCATCGTCTTTGCCGCCTTCTCCTCCGTCTTACTCAGACGGATATTCTTCTCTGTCAATATTTCTATTAACTTTTGCCAGGCGATCTCCCATTTCTGGCTTCCATTTCCTATTCCCAGCTCCTCTTCAGCCCAGAGCATGGCGGTAAGGATCGCCTCTTTAATGGTATTGGCTCGGTCTTCTCCCAATTTGTTTTTTAAGAAGCCATAACCGAGAGAGACGAGGGCGATAAGGGTAGCCTCCAGTAGATAGTTACTTAAGAAGGTAGATAACATTAATTTTCTCCTTTCTGAGTAAGTAATAAGTGATGAGTAATAAGTAAAAAGTAATTAGAAATACTAGTTCCGTTAACTAAGGTAAGATAGTTATGATGAGATTGCCACGCCGAGCACTCAATATTATTTGAGTGCTCGGCTCGCAATGACTAATCTTACTTCCCCCTCACCCTCTCCCTCTCCCTCCAAGGGGAGAGGGAAGAGGGTAGAGGGAAGATGAGGAACTGATACACTAGCTAACCAGCTAACGGCAAAGGGACCCAGTCCCTTTACTACACATCCATAACGTCGGTAGACTTGTAATCCAGGATACGGGCATTGACCTTTTCCACTAAGTCATTACCCCGATTATGGAAGATGTTCTTAGCGATAATAAGATCCATCACTCCTTCTATAGCGGCATCCTGGGCGGCAAAGTCGGCATAGTCTCCGTCATCTATATTTTTAGGGTTATTTAAGGTTAGATTTACCGACTTCCCGATGCTATCTCTAAACTGCATATACAGTCGCTTATAGCTGGTTACCTCTCCTAATTCGGTGGCCATTTATTTTCACCTCCTTTCTGGCAATTAACCGGTAGGTTAATTGCGTAATGAGTAATAAGTAATGAGTAATTAAGATTTAGCTAGAAGCTTGAGATTGCCACGCCCTGCTTTCAGCAGGTCTCGACATGACTAACCTTATTTCCCCCTCACCTTAATCCTCTCCCTCGAGGGGAGAGGGGAGGGAGAGGGTGAAATAAAGGGGACCGGCTACTTTTATCTATCTCTGGATTTGATCACTTAATATATTTTCGCTAACGATTAACGACTATCGACTATTTACTATTACTCGGTAAGTTGGGATTCTCTTTCGAGTCTAATTTCATCTAAAGGATACTTCTGTAAGCCTACTAAGGCAGTGGCTACATCATAGACATCCTGTTCGAGGGCACTGGATTTTATTTTATTGAAGGTCTTACTCTCGATGATGGGTGCCCCGGTGTCTGGGTTGGTGCCGGTTACCATTCGAAGTTGTAAAGCTGAGTCTTGGGGAACTACGACTACTGTGGCCATTAATGATCACCTCCTTTCTGGCAATTAACCAGTAGGTTAATTGCGTAATGGGTAACAAGTAATGAGCATAGTTTTTAGCGTTGCTAAAAACTCCCTCTACTTATATAGAAAAGAAAAAAAGGTGATTTTGCAGGGTAGTTTTAAAAAAAATTAAAAATATTTCAATTTTTTAATTCCTTTTTGACGGCTTTCATTCACTGATTGATGACAAATACCATATAATTTTGCTATTTCTTCATCGGTATATCCCTCCAGATAATAAAAATTGATAATCTTCTTTTCTCTTTCGGTTAAACGCTCATAACCTCTTTCTAAGCCTACCTTTATTAAGATATTTTTTAATCTGTCCAATTAGGTTCTCCTTTCTGGCAATTAACCTACTGGTTAATTGCGTAATGAGTAAAATGAGTAAAATGAGTAAAAAGTAAAAAGTAATTAGAAATACTAGTTCCGTTAACTAAGGTAGGATAGTTATGATGAGATTGCCACGCCGAGCACTCAAATAATATTGAGTGCTCGGCTCGCAATGACATTTTTTTACCTGTGGATAGACTGGAATGAGGCCTGTCCTACCGGTGAGGATTTTTAGGTTTTAGCCCGGAAGAGATTTCTATTTTTTGTTGAAGATATTGCTGATAATAGAGCCATAGTCTCCAGTCTATCGTCTTTTTTATATAACCTGAGAAAGTAACCGGCGGTCTTTCTTCATAATCGTAGACCGCCAGGATAAAGAGTAGAGAGGCCTGCTGAAAGACCTCGTCATATTCCAGGCCACAGCGGGCATATCTTTTGGCCCTGGATTTTAATAGGGGGGTAAATTGGTTGAATAGTTCTTCCATCGCCTTTACATTTTTTTGTTTAGCTTTAATGATTAATTCTTTTAGCTCGGACATTTATTTTCTCCTTTCTGGCAATTAATTAGTGGGTTAATTGCGTAATGAATAATTTATTTTCCCCCTCACCCTCACCCTCTCCCTCCAATGGGGGAGGGAAGAGGGGAGAGGGTGAGAGGTAGAGGGAATAAGGATTTTCTCTCACTTTGGTTCTCTTTCTGGAGGGAAGGTAGGATATACAGGTAGAGAGAGATTATTTCTGATTAGCCTGATTGCCTTTAGGGCTTTTTCGCGAGAGGCAAAGTTCGGTGTATTTAGGTTTTTGGTGGGGGAAGGATTTATCCTTCTTAAGGCGTTGAGGTCAGGATGCATTGCCTCCCTATCTTGATTCATAGCTTCCTCGTCATGAGATTCAATAGATTCCCGCTTCCGCGGGAATGACATAGAAGATTGCGGGAATGACCAAGAAGATTGCGGCTCTTGATAATCCTTCTTTAGGGCGGCCACCAGCCAACCAACCGGACTCTGAATGTTTCTCTGATTCAAAAGCAAATCTAATTTTTCTTCAATCTTTCCTGGAGGATAGTCTTTCAGCAATTGCTCGATAAATTCCTCCCTTAAATCTAAATCCTCTAACCTTTCTTTGATTGCTGGTATTTTTTCTTCTCCTTCCTCCCCTGCTTTCGCAGGGGGAGCCTTTATAAATTTTTTAAAATCAACAACAACGACGGCTTTGGTTGTTGTTGTATTGGTATTGTTTATATTGTTATGCTTTATAGGTAAATTTTTCCCTCTCTTAAGAGTAATTTTTTCCTCTACTGAGGGGGGAAAATTACCTAAGAGTAGGGAATTTTTTACCTTATCTAAGGGGGTAATTTGGTAAATATTTCTCCTATAACTTCCCGAAGAGGTTTTTCTTTTACCTATCTTTTTGATTAGTCCGTATTGGGTTAATATCTGTTGATAGCTGGTTATGGTCTTGGGGGTAAGTTTCATCTTCTCACTCAAGGTAGCCAGGGTAGGCCAGGCTATATCCTTCCCCTTATAACAATAAGAGAGTAGCTCCAGATAGAGTAGGGCTGGTCCTATCCCTAAGACCTTGACCCATTGCCGGAGGAAGTAGTTGGGGATAATAAGGTAGCCCTCTTTTTCTCCCTGGCCTGGATTATTGGGGTTATTTGGTTTTTGTTTTGGCATATTTTTTTCCTTTCTGTTAAGAGATTGCTTCGTCGCTTCGCTCCTCGCAATGACATTTTTAGTTTGGTCGACCTTTTTTATTACAACATAAAAAATATTTCCTGTATCATATTTTCAATTTGTTTTCCATTTATTTTTGATTTATTTTCGATTTGTTTTTATTAGAAGTTAATCTGAAAATAAAAAATCCGAACAACCTTTTTGATTGTTCGGATTTAAATTTAGTCAGAAAATGGAGACAGGTGAGACGCCTGTCCTACTGGTTATTAATTTATTTTAATTTCTGTATCATTTATATTTAACATCACACCTCTTCCAGATACTATTTTAAATATATCCTTAACTTTTTCTTTATTTGTTTGATTATTACCAATTACCTCTAAAATATCTCTTCTTAACTTATGGATATGCTGAATTATCCGAGTATAAATTGCATCCTTTTCATCCCACCACAACTCCTGTAAAATTTCCTCGTAACTCACTACTTTTCCGTTGTGTTGAGCCAGAAGATAGAGTAGGGAAAATCCTCTGGCGGTAACTTTTATCTCTTCTCCTTGAAAAATGATTCTGTCGGGGCGGTGGCGGTCAATTTCTAAGATAGTCGTTGTCCTTGATGGTGGGTGGTTAGTATTTAGTGTTTGGGGGTAAGAAGGGCGAGATTCGGATGAGAAGTTGCCAGGGGGAAGTTGTGAATTACCATAATTACTTTTTAATGTTTCTCTCATGAGATAATTTTTTACCAATATTTCCCCTTCTTGCTGGTGGTAGTCGAAGATAAGATTAAAATAAAGATTCTCGTATATAGTCTCTTGTAATTTGTTGTGGGCTAAAAAGATTAGCCTACCAAATTCTTCTTTTTTGCAGAATGGGCAACAGGTTTTGTCTCTTACTGTTTTATTATTTAATATCCCCGCTTTTCCTCCGAGGTTTTCGATATCGATAAAACTCAGAGCTTGCTGAGAATTGTTTTGGTAATCTTCTTTTTCCATACCAAGTTTTCCGGGGACTAAAATCACATTTTTAAAGGTGAGGTTTATTTCCATAGCTTGGGTAGTGGCGGCACAAAGGACTTTTATCTCTCCCCTTCTGACATAAGTTCCTATCAGCTCTTTCTCTTTTCGGGTAAATTCACTATGGTAATAGGCTATACCCTTTTCTAATAGAGTTAGCAATTTTTCTGGGGAGGGAGTATCCTTTATTTGATAAAATTGATTTATTGCTTGGTTAGCCCGGCGGCACCCCCCGAGGTGGGAGCAGAGATAAAAAGCCCATTGTTGGGCCTCCTGGCAGGTGGGAAAGAGTAGGAGAGTGGATTCATCCTTCTGGATAAAATAATTTACCGTCTCTTTTAGGTAATCTTCAAAACAATTATCTCGAACTTTTTGGGCTGTAAAGAATTTTTCTTTTCCAGTCTTTCGGGTATTATGTTCTACATATTTAAATATACCTTCTCTTACTATCCCTTTGCGTAGTTCTATAGGGCGTTGGAAGGAGAAGAGTAATTGGGCAGAAAGAGAATTTTGGAGGGGTAGGAAATTTTCCATAAAGCTGGCTAAGGCAATAATTCGGAGATTTGGTTTTTTATTTCGGATAACTTCTATTATAGATTCTAATAAAGGACCTTTTTGCTGAGCATTAATCGTCTGTATCTCATCTATTATTAGCAGGGAGAGTTCTTTTAGGAAATCGGGAGAGGTTAAGAGGAAATGATTAAATTTTTCGTAGTCTATCACTGCTACATCATAATCTTTATTTACTATCTTTTGATCATCTTCTTTTTGACTGGGGGAGGAGAGGAGGATATCTAATCCCAGGGGATTATAAAGTTGGCTAAAGTGTCGGTACTTATCTTCTGCCATAAAAGGGAAAGGGACGGTGTAGATAGATTTTTGCTGATAAAGGGTGCAGGTTATGACTGCCATCTCTCCGATTAAGCTTTTTCCTGAAGAGGGAGGGGCAATTACTAAGAGATTCTTGGCTCTGTCATTCCCGCGAAAGCGGGAATCCATCTCTTTTCCCTTGCGAGCAACTGAAGGGAGCATGGCAATTTCATTGCAGTCCTTATTTAGGTCATTCCTGCTCCTATTTCTGTTATTCTCACTCCCTTCTATGTCATTTCCACTTCCTCCTCTATCATTCTCACTCCCCCTTATGTCATTCCCGCTTCCTTCTATTATGTCATTCCCGCTTCCCATTATGTCATTCCCGCGAAAGCGGGAATCCATCTCTCTATTATTATGAGTAGCAGAACAGGGAGAAGGATTGGGTTTTGCTTTATTAGAGTTATTAAAATCTAATATCCCATAATCTTTGATTGCTTTTTTCTGTATGGACCACAAATAAGAAGAATTGTTCTTTTCCCAGATGTCTACGATATAAGAGGGGATATTATAGTCCTCTAAACTTCTCATCCGCATCAGTTTTTTTATCAATCTGTTCATTATCCTTTGGTTTTTTATCTCCTTAGAGTTAGCTCTTCTAATCTGTCATGGTGAACAAAGCGACAAAATAACCTAATCTGTCATCTTTTTTCTTCTACCTTTATATCTTGTTATTTTTTAAAATGGCAACTGATATTTATTCTATCATTTTTTATAATATTTTCTACCAAAAAGAAGGACTTTATGTTATTATCAAAGTAATTAATTAGTAAATAGAGAGTAGTCATTTTATGGTATCGGAATTTCAAAAAAATTCTGATACTATAAAATACTCTTTCTGAAATAAGGAACAATATATTCTGACACCCTCACCCTAACCCTCTCCCTTCAAGGGAGAGGAGAAGAAGAGGAAGTAAGATATTTTTATTTATTTCTTAACTGTATTTTACTAAATACTCAATACTCGATACTGAATACTGATAATAGAGGGGTTTCAGGGGACGCTTCCCCTGAATGTCTCGTTTTTTAGTATAATGTCACCCCTTTCCGCTACGCAGGAGGAGTGTCTCACCTCTGAGATATGAGGAAAGGTATGAAGGTTTGAAAATGAATACGAAGAAATTTTCCTTACTATTGTCATTTGTAGTGGAAACTGATAAAATGTATGAAGAAATATTAAAATGTTGGAGTATTAATAGATATGTCCGATATAATAGTGAGTACTATCAAGTTAGGCCGTCGGTATCAGATGGTAATACCGGCTGAAATCAGAAAGGCTATGGGTCTCTCAGAAAGAGATGAGTTATTGGTAGCCAGGAGTGGAAATGCTATTATTATAATACCGAAGCCAAAAAGTTATGCTGATTATCTCATGGGTCTGCACAGAAGTATCTGGCAGGGGATAGAACCTGATGCCTATATCCGGGAGGAAAGAGATTCATGGGAAGATTGAATGAGGTGCTCCGGGGGTATGAGATAGTTGCCATTGATACCAACTGCTTTATCTATTACTTAGAAGGTGGAATGTGGGCTGAGGAACTGAAGGACAATCTCTTCCTTCCCTTAGAAGAGGGGAGTTTCCGCGCTGTCACCTCAGTACTTACGATAGCGGAAATGCTGGTAAGGCCTAAATCTCTTGGACTTCAGGATGTTTGTGAGGAGTATATCTTGCTTCTTTCTTCTTACCCCAACCTGGAAATTGTCCCTTTTACTCTTCGGATAGCGATTCGTTGTGCTGAGGTTCGCGCCCACTACCGTCTACCTACCCCAGATGCTCTTCAAGTTGCTACTGCCTTAGAAGAGGGAGCAGGAGTGTTTCTAACTAATGATACCGATTTGCCTTCTCAAGTTGACGGATTGCACGTGGCCATCCTCCATGATTTTTTGAGATAGAGATGATGGTAAATAAAAGGGGACAGGCTATTTTTATCTTAAGTATTGCTTTTTTCTGTCATGACTGAAATTTTCAATCAGGCATCCAAAAGATCTTAAATAGGGTGGAAAAAGCATACCAGATCATTATGAAGCAATTTATTTAAATGAAATAAATAAGATAAAAGAAGATAAAGGATGAAGAAGAGGATTGCATTACTGGTTAAGCGAATATTTGATATAATTGCCAGTGGGCTGGCTTTAATAATTTTACTGCCTATCTTTGCTGTAATAGGAATATTTATTAAACTGGATTCTAAGGGTCCAGTATTTTTTATTCAGGAGAGGGTAGGTAAAGGCGGGAAGATCTTTCGAGCTTATAAGCTCCGGACGATGGTGGATAAGGCAGAAAAAATGGATAAGGGGTTAAAGAAAGATGATCCCAGGATTACCCGAGTTGGGAGATATTTAAGATGGGGTATTGATGAATTACCGCAGCTTATCAATGTTTTTAAAGGAGATATGAGTTTAGTTGGGCCTCGGCCTACTTTGGTAGAACAAGTTGAGCAGTATACCAAAGAACATAGGAGGAGGCTGGAAATGAAGCCAGGTATTACTGGCTGGGCTCTTGTTAATGGCCGAAACAAATTATCATGGATAGAGAAGATTGAGTATGATATTTGGTATATTGATCATTGGTCTTTATGGCTTGATTTGAAAATACTCCTTATGACTTTATGGGTTGTTTTTATTACCAGGGAAGGTATTTATGGTGAAGGTGGGGTTAACAGAGGGTATCCCCTTACAAATGTTAGCAATAAAAAAAATAATTCTGATTAATTTAATTGTTGCATTTTGTAGAGATTTGTGATATTTTTTTATTATAGATATTATTCGCTCAATGAATGAATAAGGAATTTTATGCAGATAGATATTTTAAGTAATATTCAATTTTTTATGCCAACAGACAAAATAAAAAAATTGCTGTTGTTAGAGCAAATTGAGAAAAATAAAAATGTAACCCAAGCTCAATTAGCTAAATATACCCATTCCGCTCCTTCTATGATTAATAACTATATTAAAACTTTGGAAAAAGATGGGCTTTTAATAAAGAACAAAAAGAGTAAACGAGATGTAGAATATTATATTACTAAAAAGGGGATAGAGAGAAAAAATTATTTGTTGGTTACTTTTATGAATGAGCTGATTGAACTTTACAATTTAACAAAAGAAAATATCGAGTCATTCATTAAGAATCTGGAAAATAAAGGAATAAAAAAAGTAGTATTTTATGGCGCTGGGGAAACTGCCAAAGTTATTATCAAGGTGCTTAAAGATATGCCTGAATCGAAGTTGGAATTACTTTTCTTAGTTGATGATGATAAAAAGAAAAGGGGAACTCTTTTTGAAGGCTATAAAGTTATTAATCCTGAAAAATTAAAAGAATATGAATATAAAATAGATACAGTAATTATTACCAGTTGTACTTATGAAAATGAGATTAAAAACAATTTACTAAAAATTGACTATCCTAGCGAAAAAATTAGAAGCTTTTTTGGAATAGATTACAAATAGTCTTTGTTGAAAATAAATGATTAAGAAAATTTGAAAACAAAAAATTATTTACTTAATTTTACAGAAAAATTGGGATTAACTCTATATTTTATATATAAGATATTATTAATTTGAGAGAAAACAGGAATGAAGGAAATTATTATTGTAGGAGCAGGTGGTTTTGGCAGAGAGCTGCTACAATGGATAAAAGATATTAATAAGGTAGAAGAGCAATGGATAATTAAAGGATTTATTGATGATAATTTGAAAGCATTGGATAATTATGAATGTGAGTACAAAGTTATAGGAACAATTAATGAATGGCAACCAGAAGAAAATGAAGTATTTGCTTGTGCAATTGCGAAGCCTAACATAAAAGAAAAAGTTTTAACTTTACTAAAAATAAAAGGTGCTTTATTTGTAAGCGTTATTCATCCTACTGCTATCATAGGAGATCATAATAATATTGGTGAGGGACTAATTGCATGTCCTAATTCGTGTATCACTGTGAATACAATTATCGGTGATTTTGTGACTCTTCTTGGTTCAACCATAGGCCATGATGCTATTGTTGCAGATTATTCAACCATATCTTCTTATTGCGAAATAACTAGTGGGGTAAAAATTGGGAAAAGAGTATTTTTGGGAAGTCATGTCACAATTATACCGGGCAGAAAGATTGCAAATGATGTATATATTGGAGCTGGTAGCGTGGTTGTTACGCACATAAAAGCGAATACAAAGATTATGGGAAATCCAGCAAGAAAAATTCAATTTTAATAGTTTGATTAGGAAATAAAAAATGAGCATCGGGATTAAAGCTATTGAATATATTCTCCCCGAAAAAATATTGACTAATGAAGAATTGTCGAAAATATATAAAGATTGGTCTGCCGAAAAAATATTAAATAAAACCGGAATTGCATCACGCCATATTGTTTCAAAAGATGAACATGCTTCTGATTTAGGAGTGAAAGCATCTAAAAAACTTTTCGAGGCAGGGGTTATAACTCCAGGAGCAATAGATTTTGTTATATTAGCTACGCAAAGTCCAGATTATTTACTGCCTACAACATCATGTATTATTCAAGATAAATTAGGAATTCCTCAAACTTCAGGAGCATTAGATTTCAACTTAGGTTGTTCTGCTTACATATATGGGTTAGCTATGGCAAAAAGTTTTATAAATACAGGTATTGCGAAGAATGTATTACTAATAATGGCAGAGACGTATTCCAAATATATTCATCCTCTAGACAGAAGTGTACGCACTATTTTTGGAGATGCAGCAGCAGCGACATTGATCTGTGATAATGATGACGGGCATGCTATAGGTGATTTTGACTTGGGGACTGACGGCAGTGGTAAAAATGCATTAATTATTCCTTCCGGGGGCTCAAGATTGCCGAAATCAAAAAAAACTGCTAAGGAAAAAGAGGATAACGGCTCTATTCGTTCGTTAGATAACTTATATATGGATGGAACAGAGGTATTTAACTTTGCAATTCGTGTGGTTCCTCGTAGTATAAAAAATATATTAGATAAACACGGATTAACATTAGATGATATTGACTTATTTATATTTCATCAGGCTAACAAGTTTATACTGGAGTTCTTAAAGAAAAAGATAATGATACCAAATGAAAAATTTTATGTTAATATGCAAGATATCGGTAATACTGTGTCAGCATCTATTCCTATTGCTCTGAAAAGAGCAGAAGAAGAAGGACGATTACACAAAAAAGATAAAATTTTAATTACTGGCTTTGGTGTAGGGTTTTCATGGGGTTCAACTATAATTACATATTGATTTGAAAGGGATTGTAGTTTTGATTAAATCAACTTTTGAAAATATCAAAATAAGTGGAATTACTTGTGCAGTTCCAACAACAAAGGAAATATTACTTGAAAAATACGCTCCTCTTTTTGGTAAGGAAACAGTGCAAAAGTTCAGTAACATGACTGGCGTCGTTTCGCGCCATATTGCTTTAAAGGAACAAACGGCATCTGATTTAGCTTATGCGGCTGCAAAAAAACTAGTGGAGTATAAGAATATTGAAAGATCATCGATCGGGATACTTATCTTTGTGACACAAACACCTGACTATAGAATTCCATCAACTGCCTGTGTATTACATCATCGTTTAGGATTAAGTAAAGATTGTGTAGCTTTTGACATTAATCTGGGATGCTCTGGATATGTGTATGGTTTACAAACTATTTTATCCCTTATGCATAGTAGTAATATAAAAAAAGGATTATTACTAGTGGGGGACACATCAAATAAAGGTATTGCTCCAGAAGATAAGTCTTCTTGTATGTTATTTGGAGACGCAGGAGCAGCAACTTTGCTAGAAAAAAGTCCTGGTTCTCCCAATATCCATACGGCAATGAGAACTGATGGTAATGGATATAAAGCTATTATCATACCGGCAGGCGCATATAGAAATATAGATGCATCAAAAAAAATGACATTATGGGGAGATGGGAATTTTCGATCTGACTATGATCTTTATATGAACGGCACAGATGTATTTAACTTCTCTATATCTGAAGCCCCTAAACTAATTAATGAATTTATGATAGAAGAAAATACCTCGGTTGACGACTACGATATGCTAATATTACATCAAGCAAATGAATTTATTCTCAAACAGTTAATGAAACGAACTAAATTCCCGAAAGAAAAAACGCCGATTTCGATGGATAGATATGGCAATACTAGTGTTACCTCGATTCCTTTAACCTTAGCTGATAAATATGGAAATCATTTTGATGATGGTATGAAAAATATTTTAATGTGTGGGTTTGGAGTGGGACTTTCATGGGGGGTAGTTTCTGCGAAAATAAATACAGGTGATATATTGCCAATAATTGAAACCAATGATTATTTTACAGGAGGGAATGTGGCACATGATTAATCCAATGGATTTATCAGAAAAAATTATTTTAGTTACCGGAGCTTCATCCGGGATAGGAAGAGTAACTGCAATTCAGCTAAGTAAACTGGGAGGACGAGTAGTACTTGTTGCCAGAAATAAAGTAAAGTTAAATGAAACTGTCGATATGATGGAAGGAAGAGGGCATACAGTTTATTCTTTTGATTTAATTCAAATTGAAAAGATTGAAGAGTTAATTAGACAAATTATATTAGAAAATGGTGCTTTAAATGGTTTAGTGCATTGTGCAGGAATTGCACCAATGAGGCCATTGGGGTTAACTAAAGCTGACTTCCTTCATAATGTTATGCTTATAAACTTTTATTCATTTGTAGAATTGGTTCGTTGTGTATCAAAAAAGAAAAATTACCAGATTGGTGCAAGTTTTATTGGTATTTCTTCTACATCAAGTAGAATAGGCGATAAATCAAAAGTGGCATATTGTGCCTCAAAGGCAGCACTTGATAGTGCCGTTAGATGTATGGCAAAAGAATTGGCAGAAAAGGGTATTCGGGTGAATACGGTAATGCCTGGTTTTGTAAAGACAGGAATGTATACTGATTATATGAGGGAGTATAGTAATGCATCAGACGCAAAAAAAATACTGGCGAGGCAATATATAGGGATTACAGAACCGGAAGAGATTGCCAATGCCGTTGCCTATTTACTAAGTGACTCTGCAAAAACAATAACGGGATCGTCATTTCTGGTAGATGGTGGGAGTTTATCATAGTTATAGTTAAGCCATTATGTATTATTAATTTCAAGCATTCAATAAGAAATAGTTGTTTAAAAAATTTAGGTATTGTTTTTCAATTGATAGCATAATAAAAAATATAAAGAAAGGATAGAATGAATATGACAAATCGTGAAAAATTAGCTTTATTGGAGAATATGCTTGAATTAGAAGAAGGAGAATTAAATGAAGAAATAAAATTATCTGAATTAGAAAACTGGAATTCAATGGCAAAATTATCTCTTATAGTTCTTATGGATGATGAGTTTGGCAAAAAATTATCTGGAGAGCAAATTAGGAGATTTGAAACTATTAAAGATATCCTTAATTTTATGGAATAATTTAAAATAATATGTTTTTTAAACTTTTTATGTTTTTATATTGTTTATATATATTAAATTGCATTAAATGATTAATTTGTATTTTGTTAATACAAAAAATACCAACTATTATTCTCAGATTTTTCAAAGCTATCTTTTAGGAAAGTACTTAAATTTAGAGGAAGATAAGATTAAAATATTACGAGATAAATATGGGAAGCCTTTTTTAAAGGATAAACCGAATATTTATTTCAATGTATCTCATACCATTGATGCTATCATTTGTGCTATCTCAAAAGAATTAATAGGAGTGGATATAGAAAGGGTTAAGCCATTTAATATAAAGATTACCCAAAGGTATTTTACAAAACAAGAACAAGATTATATTTTTAGTAACAAAGAAAAACAGGAGGAAAGATTTGCAGAAGTTTGGACCAGGAAAGAAGCTTACGTGAAATGGATTGGCAAGGGAACAGATATTTTTTTTCAGTCATTTGATGTACTTACAGAAAAAAATATATTTTCTTTCAAATTTAAAGATTATTTTATTTCATTATGTAGTAATTATTTTATCTTAGGTAAACCAAAAAAACTACTTAATTTTAAGGAAATATCAAAAGAGTCGTTATTTAAAAATTAATTTTATCTTTTAGTGATGTTAAGGATGCTTTGCTTACTAAATTAAATAGTTTTAGAATTACTGAATATAGTTAAGTTAAAATATTGAGGATTAATGAGATGAAGGACATAGCTTTTTTGTTTCCGGGGCAAGGCTCTCAAGAAGTAGGGATGGGAAGAGATTTATTTGAAAATTCCAAAGAAGCAAAATATTTAATTCAAGAAGCAGATAAGGTACTTGAGAAAGAAAATATAAGCATAAAAGATTTATGTCTAAACGGGCCGGAAGAAGAGCTAACCAGAACGATTAATGCGCAGCCAGCAATCCTGACAATAAGTATTATGTTATATGAAATGTTGGTAAATAAAAGTGTTAAGCCAAATGTCGTAGCTGGTCATAGTTTAGGGGAATATTCTGCCTTAGTAGCTGCATCATCAATTGAATTTAGAGAAGCAGTTAAATTAGTAAGAAAAAGAGGTGAATTTATGCAAAGTACAACGACAGCCGGTTATGGTTCTTTGGCGATGGTAGCATTGATTAGTATATATAAAGATAAAATTGAAAAAATGATTAATACTGTTTCAAAAATGGGTGTTATAGAGATTTCAAATTATAATTCCCCTTATCAGTTTGTGGTAAGCGGGGAACCGAAGGTTTTAGAAAAATTAGTAAAACTTGGAGAAAGTGAAAAAGATGTAAGTGTTATTCCCTTAAAAGTTAGCGCTCCTTTTCATTCTTCCTTAATGACAAAAGCCAGAGGACAATTGGCCAATTATATGGAAAAGGTTGTAATAAAAAATCCTAAAATACCGATAATATGTAATTTTACAGCGGACTATGTTAGAACAAAAGAAGACATAAAAGAAGCTTTGATAGAGCAAATGACTCATTCAGTAAGATGGGTTGAAGTAATAATGAAGATGTATACAGATGGAATAAATTGCTTCATTGAAGTTGGTCCGGGGAATGTTTTAAAGAAATTGACAAAACAGATATTACCTAAAGTAGAGGCATATAATGTAAGTGATTTAATTTCTTTAGAAAATACTATACAAAAATTAAGATGATACAAGGTTGTAAATTTATTTAGTTTAGGTAGAAAGTAGGTAATAAGGAGATATAGATGAAAATACAAGTACCGTTGTCAAGTCCGGATATTGTGGAAAAAGATATTGAAGCGGTGGTGGCCGTGATGAAGACCAGGTTTTTGAGTATTGGTCCGAAGGTGGTGGAATTTGAGAAGAGGATAAGCGAGTATGCCGGGGTAAAATATACGGTAGCGGTAAATAGCGGGACCAGTGCCCTACATTTGATTATTCGGGGGTTGGGTATAAAAGAGGGAGATAAGGTCTTAACTACTCCCTTTTCTTTTATTGCCTCCAGTAATTGCATTTTATTTGAAAGAGCAGAGCCATTATTTGTGGATATTGATGAAGAGACCTTGAATTTAGACCCGGATAAGGTTGAAAAGAAGCTAAAAAGCTTAAAGGTAGAAGAGCTGAAAAGGGTGAAGGCGATGATTGTGGTGGATGCATTTGGACAGCCGGCTGATTGGGACCGATTTAGAGAAATTGGAAAGAAATATAATTTAAGGTTAATTGAAGATTCAGCAGAGGCTTTAGGTTCGGAGTATAAGGGGAGAAAGTGTGGTTCTTTCGGGGAAGCAGGGGTGTTTGCTTTTTACCCCAATAAACAAATAAGCACGGGGGAAGGGGGAGTAGTGGTTACTGATAATGAAGAATTGGCGAGGTTGGCAAGAAGTATGCGGAGTCAGGGTAGGGGAGAGAGCGGAGAGTGGCTGGACCATGAAAGATTGGGTTACAATTACCGGATGGATGAGCTAAGTGCGGCTTTAGGATGTTCGCAGCTGGAGAGGATTGAGGAGATTATAAAGAAGAGGGAGAAAGTGGCTGAGCTTTATAATCAAAAATTGGCGAGAATTGAGGAAGTGCAAGTTCCCTATTTATCGAGTAATACTACCAGGATGAGTTGGTTTGTTTATGTGATAAGGCTGAAGAGGGGAATAGATAGAGATAGGGTTATTAAATTTTTGAGAGAAGAGGGGATAGAATGTAAGCCTTATTTTACTCCTATTCACCTACAGCCTTTTTATGTGGATATGTTTGGCTATAAGAGGGGCGATTTCCCCATTACTGAGGATGTTTCTTCCCGCACAATTGCCTTGCCATTTTTTAATAATTTGAAGGAAGAGCAGATTGATTATGTGGTGGAGAAGGTGAGGGAGGGAATTAATTTTAGTCGTTAGTCGATAGTATTTGGTATTTAGTTTGCCTATTACTTATTACTGGTTACTTATTACTAAATTGGCTCCTTCACAAAGGCAAACAGAGAAAATGTGCTGGCAATGAGCAAAATAAAAATATAGTTGCCAGATATTGGGGTTTAAGCTTATAATCATATTATGATTAGGATTAATAATAAATATGTATGGTTTATAATTGATTTAATATGTATCAATGTAGCCTTCTTATTATCTCTATTGATTCGCTTTGGCAATGAATTCCCCCGTTATTTTTATCTTTATCGGGATAATATTTTAATAATCCTATTTATTTATCTGGTCTTTTCAGTATTTTTACATTTATATGACTGTTTTTGGCGTTATACCAGCCTCAAAGAAATAGCCCTCATTGGGCTTACTCTCCTACTAACCACTTTTTTCTCTCTACTATTTATTTACTGGCTCAGGGAATATCAATTTCCTCGCACTATGGCATTCCTTTTTTTCTTTTTTTGTCTAACCTTTATTATGGGAAACAAACTAGCCTGGCGTTTTTATTTTGAAAATAAAGTCAGATTAAAAAAAGGAGAAAATAGAATTTTGTTGGTGGGGGCAGGAGATGCTGGAGAGGTAATTTCCCGAGAAATAATTAAACGTTCCGATTTAGGCTTTTTAGTGGGCTTCATTGATGATGATAGAAATAAGATTGGAAAAATTATTCATGGAAAGAAGGTTTTGGGAACAACTAAAGATATTCCGGACATCATCAAAGAAAAAGACATTAATAATGTTATTATTTCCATGCCTTCAGCCGATGGTAATCAAATAAGAAGGATTGTAGAACAAATACCAAGAAAAGGGGTAAATATCAAAACTCTACCAGGATTGTATGAATTGATTGATGGACAGGTTAGTTACAATAAGGTAAGAGAACTAAAGATTGAAGATATCCTGGGGCGAATGCCTATCAATTTAAATACTGAGGCAATTTCTGGATATCTTCGGGGTAAAACTGTGCTGGTAAGCGGAGCGGGGGGTTCTATCGGTAGTGAAATTACCCGCCAGATTTGTTATTTTAATCCTAAACAAATAATCTTATTAGATATAAGTGAAAATAACCTTTATTCAATTTTTAATGAATTGAGAAATAATAATCCCGGGCAAGTATTTATACCACTTCTATTAAATATCACCAATAGAGAAAAGCTAAAAAATACCTTTCTGAAAATGAAACCTGAGGTAGTGTTTCATGCTGCTGCCCATAAACATGTACCGATTCTGGAATACTATCCAGAAGAAGCAGTATGGAATAATGTTATTGGTACTAGAAATTTAGTAGAATGGTCACATAATTATGGTATAGAAAGTTTTATTATGATTTCTACGGATAAGGCGATTAATCCCTCCAGCGTAATGGGGGCCAGTAAGAGAATTGCTGAAATGATTGTAAGTGCTTATGGAAAGAATAGTAAGACTAAATTTGCTGCAGTCCGTTTTGGAAATGTGCTGGACAGTAGTGGTAGTGTAATCCCTTTATTTCGGAAGCAGATTGAACAAGGAGGGCCAGTGACGGTGACGGATAAGGAGATGAAACGTTATTTTATGACCATAACAGAGGCCAGCCAACTGGTCATCCAGGCGGGGGCATTGTGCAATCAGGGGGATGTCTTCGTATTGGATATGGGTGAACCGATAAAAATTTATGATCTGGCCAAAGAAATGATCAAATTGATGGGTTTGAAACCTGGCCAAGATATTGAGATTAAAATTACCGGTTTACGTCCAGGGGAAAAATTATTTGAAGAATTGATGACTGAGAAGGAGAAAAGTATAATGCAAAGCCATACCTCACATGAAAAGATATTTGTAGCCCAGGTTGGGGAGGTGGATGGGGAGAAATTGGCGATGGATATTGCTGAATTGGAGAGACTGGCCTGGGGGGAGGATAGCGAGGGGATTATAAAGAAGATGCAAGAGATGTTGCCTGACTATAAGCCAAATAGGGAGGAAGAACAATTGAGGGAGTATCGGTGGTGAGAATAGGTGAGACCAGGGGACGGAGACCAGGGGACGGTCCTTTGGTCAATTTCTCGCCTCGTTTGTCAAGGGGAAGGAAAATATAGGCGTGAGTAGTGCGTAGTGTGTGAAAACAGAGATTTACCTAGCGAATACAAAAGTGCTAAAATCTCCATTTAACTAATTACAGAGCAAAGTGTTCACTAATTACTTTGTTTATTTGGTTTATAATTTTATTATCTTCAATATTTCCTATTTTATTGATTAACCTTTTTTGGTCTACACTTCTAAGTTGTATAATCATTATCTTGGAATTTTCGTTTAAACCAGTTGATTTTTTGGAGACATATACTTCAAAGGGATAAACTTTGGTGATATTAGAAGATAGGGGAGCCACAGTAACTAAAGGTGAGTATTGGTTGTGGATATTGTTAGAAATGATTAAAGCAGGTCTTTTTTTCTTTGCTTCGTGTCCAATAGTGGGATCAAAATTTACTAAATATATTTCCCCTTTTTTAGGATATCCCATCATTTATAGTGCCCTCAAATTCTTGATATTCTGATTTTATTTCAGTGTAAGCATCTTTATATGCTTTTATTAGGGCTTGTTCTTTTTCTTTTCGGAATTGTTTTTCTAACAAGTCAGCAATAAATTTACTTCTCTTCCTATCAGGGATTACTTCTCTTAAGGTCTCGACTATTTCTTTGGGTAGTGAAATGGTTATCTTTACTTGGGTATCCATAATTTTCCTCCATCCAAATAAGACATCTATTTATTACATAATATCAAAATAAGAACAAATGTCAAGGGATTTAGTCTGCCAATTTTTTGATGTAGACCAGGGGACGTAGACCAGGGGACGGTTCTTTGGTTAACTTCTCGCTTCGCGAGCAGAGAAGAGTTGAAGTATTTTATATTATTGAAAAAGATGTGATAATAACGGTGACTGTTGAGAATAATTTACCAATTTACCAGTTACCCAATTGAAATGCAGTTAGTTCACCAATGAAAGCAATTGACCAATTTACCGATTAAGATGGTAATGAGTAAAAAGTAATAGTGGTATGACCTCACCCTCACCTTAATCCTCTCCCTTCTCAGGGAGAGGAAAGAATGAAGATTATCCTTAAGTAAATTGAAATAAATTTACTAATGAAAGTAATTCACCAATTTACCAATTGAAATGCAGTTTTATTGATTTTATCATGTAATTATAATATAATTACCTAGCAAGGTTATAAATATTTAAGAAGATGAGAAAAATGAAAACAACGATTATTCCTATTGGCAATTCCAAGGGAATAAGAATTCCCAAAGCAGTTTTAGAACAGTGCAATTTCTCCAAAGACGTTTCTCTGGAAGTTAAAGGTGACTGTCTAATCATTAAGCCTCTAAAAAGAAAACCCAGAGCGGAATGGGAAAAGTATTTTGAAAATATGAGTAAAAATAAAGAAGACAAATTAATTATTGAAGATCAACTTGAGATAGATATGGAAGAGTGGGAATGGTAATCAAACAATATGATGTATTCTTAATTTCTCTAGACCCCACTATTGGTCATGAGATAAAAAAAGTACGTCCAGGTGTAGTTATTTCTCCCTAGGTTGAAAAATTCCATTGAAACATTGAAAAAATATAAGACTTCACGAAATTAAAAACTGGTAAGAAAATAAGGAGGATAAGGTGTCAACAGAAGTTTTTAGTGAAAAGCAATATAAAGAATTTACTAAGGAGCTGATCAGGAGCTTTGAGAAACGAAAAATAATCCCCTTAAATACCCTGAAGAATGATCGTTATATTTTAGAAAAACCTTTATACATAACTCTTGAAATAGGGGAGGGAGTAGTCATAGCCTCTCTTGATGATATAGAAGCCTTTAGTTATGCAGATACAGAGTATGAAGCTATTAATCAATTATGTGAAGAGATTGTTAATCTCTATAAGGATTTGAAAGAGGATAGAGAGAATCTGGGGCCTCTTCCTAAAAAATGGTTAGCATTTCTGGAAGAAGTTATTAGAGAAAGATGAAGAAAAAAGAGATAGAGAAAATATTTAGAAAATTAGATTTAAAAGTTCGAGCTACTGGTCATAATTATGGCTGGCTTATAGTAAATAGAAAAAAGATATTACGAGTACATTATTCCCACGGAAGAGATATCCCCGATAACGTGGTAAACAAAATTAGGGGACAATTAAAACTTTCTACAAAGGATTTTAAAAATTTAATAAATTGTCCATTATCTTATCAAGATTATATTGCTATTCTTAAACAGAAGAAAATTATTGATTAGTAAATTCTTGTTTGTGGAGTCAGGACCTGAAATATAAGTAGATTAATTGACCAATGAAAGTAATTGACCTAATTTACCAGTTACCCAATTTACCGATTGACCGATTAATATAGGAGATAAGATTTTGTCATTGCGAGGCCGCCTCTAAACATTAGTTTAGGGGCGGGCGTGGCAATCTTATCCAATTATGCCCACATCTTTGGTCTGTAAATTAAAAACCATCATATAATTATCATAGAGTAATAGAGTTACAATCATTATCTTTAACTGGAAACTGAGGACTGATATCTGAGGACTATAATAATATTAATACTGCGGATTTAAATGAAGGAGATTGCTTCCCCCGCTTTCGCTGGGGCAGGCTTGCTTCGCTCCTCGCAATGACAAAAGGGGGAATACCTCGCAATGACAAAAAGAAGAGCTCCGTAATGACAGAGGGGGGAACTCGCAATGACAAAAATGTATATCGTATTACGTATAACGTATAACGTAAAGAAAAAATTCAAGAAAAATTCCTTGTCAATGAAAGCAATTTACTAATTTGTTAATTAAATTAATTAACCAATTAACCAATTTACCAATTTAAATGCAGTTAGTTCACCAATGAAATCAGTTTATCAATTTACCGATTAAGATGGTAATGAGTAAAAAGTAATAGTGGTATGACCTCACCCTCACCTTAATCCTCTCCCTTCTCAGGGAGAGGAAAGAATGCTTATGGACTCGACGATAATTTCTAATACTTCCTGGTGCCTTAATAATTTCTAATACTTCCTGGTGCTTTAATCCTCTCCCTTCTCAGGGAGAGGGGAGGGAGAGGGTGATAAAGAAAGAGAAGAAAAGTAATTAGTATTGATAAGGCGATTATGATATAATTAATAAAAATGATTTCTAGACTATTGATTAAATAAAGGAGTGAAGAGAATGCCCTTAATTTTAACTATCCCCGATGAGCTTATTGAAGCTATAAAATTACCCAAAGAACGTTTGGAAAGTGAGTTGAAGAAGGAATTTGCCTTTTTCTTATATAAAAAGGGAATGGCTTCTATGGGAGTAGCGAGAAGATTAGCAGGAATAAGCAAGTGGGAGTTTATAGATAGCTTGGGAGAAAGAAAGATAGAGAGACATTATTCAAAGAAAGAACTTAAAGAAGACCAAAATTATGCAAAAGGTCATTAGCAATTCATCACCTCTCATCCATTTATCTAAGATTGGTTATCTTGTAGTATCGGAATTTCA
>DKFO01000009.1:52199-63822 GCA_002452835.1 Candidatus Atribacteria bacterium UBA6794
CCTCTCCCTTAGAAGGGAGAGGGTAGGGTGAGGGTGATGATGAGGGGTTTCAGGGGATACTTCCCCTGAATATCTTGGATTGTTAAAAGATTACTTTCAGAGAATTGTGATTCCTATAAAGAAGGTAGTTTTTTAGGAATCTTTAAGCGAGAAGAAGTAATAAAAGAGAAGAAGGGAGAGAACAAGAGGAGGTTTAGAACTATGAATGCTAAAACATTAAATAAAGTAATTGAAGATTTTAGCCATTTACCGCTTGATGATAAAGAATATGCAGTAGAGATTATCAGAAAACAGTTAATAGAAGCAAAAAGAGTGGCCATTAGTAAAAGGGCTAAAGAAGCAATGGTTAATTTCAGAAAAGGAAATTCTAAGATAGGAGATATAAAAGAATTATATAGGGATTTAGAAAGTGATTAAAGTAATTTGGGACCAGGGTTTTAAGAGAGCTTATAAAAGAAAAGTAAAAAATAATGATGAGTATAAAAAGAAATTCTGGAATGATTTTGAAATATTTGCAAAAGAGCCCTTTGACCCTCGGTTAAAAACTCATAAGTTAAGTGGCAAACTTAAAGGGTTATGGGTATTTAGTTGTTTATATGATTGTCGGGTAATATTTAAATTTGTAAAAAAAGATGAAGTCTTATTGATTGATATTGGCAGCCACGACGAAGTTTATTAATGATAATATCTCTAATCTTGTTGATTTGAAGTAATGGTATTTTGAGGTATCGGAATTTCAATAATTCCGATACCTCAAAATAAAGGATTGATTTATTGTAAAAAATTTAGAAAGACAAGATAGGGAAGGGTAATGTACTCTTTTTACTTAGTGAGAATAATAAGATTGAAATGGGAATAAAGGAGATTTCAAGAGGAACACCCCGTCCCTTCGGGACACCCCTCTCAAGAGGGGAATTATTTCCCTTGATTATCGTAATTGCCCAGTAATTTAGATACTATAAGATAAACTACCAAAGAAAAATGTCATTGCGAGGGAAGCACTCAATTTTATTTGAGTGCTCCCCGTGGCAATCTCATCCAATTAATCCCACATCTTTTTTCTGTAAATAGAAAACCATCATATAATTATCATAGAGTTATAATCATTATCTTTAACTGGAAACTGAGGACTGATATCTGAGGATCATCTTAATATTAATACCGCTGGTATAAACGAAGGAGATTGCTTCGTCGCTTCGCTCCTCGCAATGACAAAAAAGTATATCGTATTACGTATAACGTATAACGTAAAGAAAAAATTCAAGAAAAACTCCTTGTCAATGAAAGCAATTTACTAATTTGTTAATTAAATTAATTTACCAATTAACCAATTTACCGATTAAGATGGTAATGAGTAAAAAATAATAGTGATATGACCTCACCCTCACCTTAATCCTCTCCCTTCTAAGGGAGAGGAAAGAATGCTTATGGACTCGATGATAATTTCTAATGCTTCCTGGCGCCTTAATAATTTCTAACACTTCCTGGTGCTTTAATCCTCTCCCTTGAGGGGAGAGGGGAGGGAGAGGGTGATAAGGAGAAGAAAAAGGGCCGGCAACTTTTATTATTATTTCCTAACAATATTCTGTGCGGGTATAATTGGATGAGATTGCTTCGTCGCTTCGCTCCTCGCAATGACAAGGGGGGGGGAAAACCTCGCAATGACAGAATGGTATACCGTATTACGTATAACGTATATCGTTAAAATTAGTCGCTGGTTGTTAGTCGTTGGTATCTGGCATTTAGTTTGCCTATTACTTATTACTGGTTACTTATTACTGAATTGGCTCCTCGCAATGACAAAAAGGGGGACCTCTCGCAATTCCTCGCCTTAAGAAGGTAGGAAATGGTGAGGATTCTATCGGGAAGGGAAGCTTTATTGCCCGGATGGAGGGCCAGTAGGATTAGCACAATTGATAATGAAGATAACGGATGGAATCAGGGAGAGGGATTTGGTGCTGGTGCTGATGGGCGTTGAGGCAATATTTGGCGTGATAGCGATTTTACTTTATTGTTAAGATCAATTTACCAATGTAGGCAGTTCACCGGTTTACCAGTAACCCAGTTTACCAATTTTTAATACAATAGGTTACCTTTATAGCTTATCTTTATTATTCCATTCTTTTTCCGAAATTCCTGCCTGTCTTAAAATTTCTTTAAGCAGTGAAATGCTTATATCTCCTTTATGGGGATTGGGTATTCGTAACTTTAATTGACCACGACCCATGAAAGAGTGGCGACCACCTACAAAAGGACCTGTAAACCCTAACGTTCTTAAACGGCGAATCAATTCTCGCCTACTTACAGCTTTCATGTTTCGGCTACTACTATATTAAGGTTGATTCCTCCAATTGAGGGGAGCTGGTCTCCATCACGAAGTTTTAAGACTATCCATTCTTCAAGGACTTCTCTTAATGTATCTCTACACTTTTCCAGGGTTTTTTCGTTTGCCCATACACCAGGGCAAGATGGTATTTCTCCAAAAAAGGTACCATCTTCGAGTTGTTTATATTTTGCCTCATGTAGAGCTGCCTCTGTAAAGGCTGTTAGAATGGGCATAAGTGCTTTCTCCTTCTATGATTATTTATCAACATAATTATAGCAGAGATTAAGCAGCCTGTCTATCTATTATAGTTATTGGTAATGCTGGGTATGGCTCTTTGGTCAACCTCTCTCTTCGTCCTCGGTTAAAAATGCGGGATGCAACAAGTATCTATAGATAGGCAAGACAGGCAATTCGTAAGATTAACTTTTGGATTTTGATGAACTCCCTAATATAAGGGAAAAAATAGATAAAGAAGGAGACAGCAAGGAGATTAAGATTTCGGAATAAAGTTTTTTTATAAGGAAGGGCAAAAGTATGAATAATTCCAAATAATTGAGGAATGTATATATATTTAGTATAATAAATGAATATTGAAGTTCAAGAATTAAATTTTATCTAAAAAGGTGTAAAAATGATATTTAAGGTTATTGTAGAAAAGGACGATTCTGGTTATTATGTGGGGGGAGTACCTGCTTTACCTGGATGTTTTAGCCAAGGTAAAACCATTGAAGAATTGAAGGGGAATATTACAGAGGCTATTGAAGGTTGGTTAGAGGTAATGAATGATAAAGCAAAAAAAGGGAATATCCAAATGATTGAGATTTCAGTATGACCCATTCTATCAAACAATGAGGCTAAGTCTTATAAAAAGTAAAAGTAAAAGGAAAAGGTTACTTTTAGCAACGATAGTTTACCAATTAACCAATTACCAATTGAACTATTTGCCAATGAAAGCAATTTAGCAATTCACTAATTTACCAGTTCACCAAATATTATACAAATACAAAAGAATATGATAAAATTTATATGAATATGTTAAGCTAATTTGAATCAGGAGAAAAGCAATGAATAAAGTAATTACTTTAAGGCTATCAGAAGAGGAATATAAGATAATATCTGCTGCTGCAAGGTCAGAGCGTCGTCCTATTTCTAATTTTATCACTGCCAAAGTGATGCAAGAAATTGAAGAGTCTTATTATATTGATCCAATTGAAATGGATCAGATTAGATCTGACCAAGAACTAGAAAGAAAATTGAAAATAGGACATAGCCAAGCGAGGGAAAAGAAAGGCAGATTTGTTGAATAAGTTTAAAATATTTGAGACTAACCAGTTTATCCAAGATCTTGAGGGAGATTTTGTGGACGGCAAAAATGGATTTACCAAAAACTTCACCATTATGTATATCCGCAGCTAAAAGATAATCCCTATTTTGGGAAAAATATTAAAAAGTTAATTAATTATCAGCCCGAACCCTGGCGTTATCGTATTGGAAATTATAGATTCTTTTATGAGATTGATGATAAAGAGAAAATTGTTTATATGATTGCAGTCGATAACAGGCAAAATGCTTATTAGATATATAAATTAGATATATAAATAATGAAATTAATTAGTCAATTAACCGATTTACCAGTTTTCATCAATGAGATTGATTTTTTGCCAATTTGCCAATTAGCTAGTTGGCTAATGAAAGATATTCACCAGTTGACCAATTTAGCAATTAAGATGTAATGAGTAAAAAGAAAAAGTAAATGACTTCACCCTCACCTTAATCCTCTCCCTTCTCAGGGCGAGGAAAGAATGCTTATGGACTCGAGGATAATTTCAAATGTTTCCTGGTGTCTTAATATTTTCTAATGTTTCCTGATACCTTAATCCTCTCCCTTGAGGGGAGAGGGGAGGGAGAGGGTGATAAAGAGAAGAAAAGTAATTAGTATTGATAAGGCGATCATGATATAATTAATTAAAATGATTTCTAGACTATTGATTAAATAAAGGAGTGAAGAGAAGTTGTCAGGGGGACGGTTCTCTTGACATATGGTGATTTATAAAAAAAAGGAGTATTTGATTAAATGTATAAGATTGTTGCCTATATTGAAAGAGATCCAGAAACAGGTCTTTATGTGGGAACTGTTCCAGAAATTACTGGTGCGCATACCCAAGCAGAGACCTTAGATGAACTTCAAAAAAATTTGAAAGAAGTAGTTGAATTGTGTTTAGAAGAAATGACCCTCGAGGACAAGAAGCGGTTACCCGAATTTATAGGTATCCAACAAATTGAGGTATCGGGTTGAGCAAGCTCACATTAATTGATGCTAAAACAATGGAGAATTTATTGTTTCTATTAGGCTTTGAGAGAGTACGGCAGAAAGGAAGTCATTTTTTCTATAGACATCCGGATAGAAGAACTACTACCATCCCTCATCACCAAGGTAGAGTTTTAGCTCGCCCATTGATTAGAAGTATTTTAAAAGAAATTGAAATCAGTATAGATGATTATCAAAAGATGCTGAGAAAATTGTGATTATTAGGGGAAAGCTTTATTGTCCAGATAGCTGACCGGTAGGGTTGTGTCAATTGGTAAGGCATTAATCGATAAGATTTCCGAGAATAAGACAAAAGAAGTATTAGATTTTGTAGTTTACTTGAATATGAAAAGAAGAAGAGAAAAGTTTAAAGATTTAGGATATGCCATCCCCGGTTACCCCTTCAAATGCTTCATTTTCCTTGCTAATTTCTTGGTAAGCTGATTGGTAGGCCTTGATAAGATTTTTCTTTTTCATTTCTTTTAATTCTTTTTCTATTGTTTTGGCAATGAATTTACTCCGATTTCTATCGGGAATATCATTTCTAAGCGAATCAGCTAATTCCTTAGGCAAGGATATGGTTACTTTTACTTTGTTAGACATAGTATCCCTCCATCTAAATAATACATCTGTTTATTACATAATAGCATTTACCTGTTAATTGTCAATGTATATGACCTCACCCTCACCTTAATCCTCTCCCTTCTCAGGGCGAGGAAAGAATGCTTATGGACTCGAGGATAATTTCAAATGTTTCCTGGTGTCTTAATATTTTCTAATGTTTCCTGATACCTTAGTCCTCTCCCTTGAGGGGAGAGGGGAGGGAGAGGGTGATAAAGAGAAGAAAAGTAATTAGTATTGATAAGGCGATCATGATATAATTAATTAAAATGATTTCTAGACTATTGATTAAATAAAGGAGTGAAGAGAAGTTGTCAGGGGGACGGTTCTCTTGACAATAAGGTAATAATTAAATAATTAGGATGAAAGAGAGATAAAAGGAAGAAAAAGGAAGAAAAAGGAAGGTTATGTTTAGAACAGCGAAGGATTTAACTCCAGAAGAGATAAGAGAATATCAGAAGTTCTTAAAAGAGAGAGAAAAAAAGGAAAAAGAATATCTATTACAAAGATATCAAGAGGCTTGGTTGGTAGCGAAAGAGGCGGCTAAACTTCTGTATAACAAATATCAAGCTAAAAAGATTGTAGTCTTTGGCTCTTTAAGAGACCCTCTTTATTTTAATAAATGGTCGGATATAGATTTAGCTGTCTGGGGTATAGTACCAGACAGGTACTTTAAGGCAGTAGCAGAAATTATATCCTTAAGTTCTAAATTTAAAATTGATATAGTAGACCCTGAAGATTGCCATGATTCTTTAAGAAAGATGATTGAAAAAGAGGGTATAGAAATGTATATGACCTCACCCTCAAGGTTTATTTAGGGGTTTTCTAGGGGGAGGATTCCCGTTGAATATCTTGTAGTATCGGAATTTCAAAAAAATTCTGATACTACAAGATATTCTTTTTAGATAAGAAAACATATATTTTTACACTATCTCTCTAATCCTCTCCCTTAGAAGGGAGAGGTAAGGTGAGGGTGATGAAGAGGGGTTTCAGGGGGCGAAGCCCCCTGATTATCTTGTTTATAAAACAAGATAGATTGTCTTTAAGAATTATTTTTTTGAAGGGTTTCAGGCTCATATTTAGATTAGAAAAGACTGATAGTATTTTATTTTTTAAGTATATGTTATAATTTTAAATGCGGATAGAAGAGTATTATAGTTGTCTAGAACTCTATATCTTAAGATTGTATAGCTAAAGGGTGATAACCAAATGGAAAAAACCCTTAAAATGCAAAGAGAAAAATTTGTTTTAAAGTTAAAAGATTATTTTAAACAGAAGGCACCCGAATATTATATAGAGATGGCTTTTCTTTACGGTTCTTGGGCTACTGGTTATCCTCACCAGGATTCAGATATTGATTTAGCCATACTTTTCTTCCCTTATATCAAAGATGAGGATTCTTTATTTGAATTAATTAATAGTATTTCTTATGAATTAAGTATGGAGATAGGAAAAGAAGTAAATATCCTTCCTATTAAAGAAGATTTTCCCCACCCTCTGCTTTATTATAATGCCATCATATTAGGTATTCCCCTTTATATTAAGGATATGGATAGTTTTGTGAAGTTAAAATTAGAGGCAATTAGCCAGATGGAAGATTTTAAGATTTTTGGAATTTCCTGGCAGCGAGAAGTGGCTCAAAAGATTCTAAAGGAGATTAATCGTGCCTGAATTTAATTATGCCCAAGGAAGAATTAGCGATTCTTTGCAGTTTATCGCTTTGGAAATAAAAGAATTTGAAGAAGACTATCTTAAGGTAAGCTGGGAAGAATACAAAGCAGATCGTAAACTTCAAAAATTAATGGATCGGACTGTAGAAAATATATTTACTGCTTTAATTGAGCTATGTGGGACTATTCTTACTCAACAAGGTATCGCGGTGGAGAGCTATGCTCAGGTATTGAGTGAATATTCTCGAAGATTAGGGTTTTCCGAAGAAGAGCAACAAGTGTTGGCCAAAATAGCCCTGCAAAGAAATAGGTTAGCCCACCGATATTTGAATTTTAGGTGGCAGTCTATTAATATGTTTGTGAAAAATAAACCTCTTATTTTAAGATTGCTAAGTAAAATTTCAGAATTACCAGAAATTAAATAAGGATGAAAGGGAATTCATTTTACCGATTTAGCGGTTTGCCCCTTACTCAATTTGCCAGTTAGCTAATTGGCCAATGAAAGAGATTTACCAATTGATCAGTTAACCTATTTACCAATTTAAATGCAGTTAGTTCACCAATGAAATCAATTGGCCAATTTATTGATTAAGATGGTAATGAATAAAAAGTAATAGTGGTATGACCTCACCCTCACCTTAATCCTCTCCCTTCGAAGGGAGAGGGGAGGGAGAGGGTGATAAATAGTTATCAGTTTGCAGTTAACTGTTTTCAGATAAAAGATGCGGGTAGAAGTGAATGAGATTGCTTCGTCGCTTCGCTCCTCGCAATGACAAAAAGGTATATCGTATTACCTATAATGTATACCGTTAAAAAAATTCAAGAAAAGCTGCTTGCCAATAAAGACAATTTACCAGTTCACCAATGAAAGCAATTGACCAATTTAGCAATTATATTAATTTACTAGATGGCCAATTTAGTAATACTAATGAATGCAAATTATCAATTCACCAATTGGAATGTCAAGAGATCCGTCCCCCTGACATCTTTGGAATATGAGATAAGATTTTGTTATTGCGATTTTGTCATTGCGAGCTTGCCTCTTGCCTCTTAACACTAGTTAAGGGGCAAGGGGCAGGCGTGGCAATCTCATCCAATTATGCCCCCATCTTTTTTCTGTAAATTGAAAACCATCATATAATTATCATATAGTAATAGAGTTATAATCATTATCTTTAACTGGAATCAGAAACTATATAAAATTAATTTTAGTAAGCCAATATTTAGTAAAAAGTTCCACGAAATATGTTAAAATAATATAAGTACAAAAAATATTTTGTTTTTTAAAAAATTGAATGAGGATTTGGAGATGAAAAAGAGAAGACAATTTACGGTAATTATCGAAAAAGGTGAAGATGGATACTTTGTTGGAACAGCTTTAGAGCTTAAAGGGTGTCATAGCCAGGGAAAGACAATAGAAGAACTTCTTGAAAATATTAGAGAGGCCATTGAGTTGTATTTGGAAGTTCAAGGAGAAAGTGCCCCTTATATTAAAGAGATAGTTGGGATTCAAAAAGTTGCCTTATGAGTAAATTACCAATTATGACTGGAATGGAAATTGTAAAAAGATTAGAAAAAATTGGCTTTGTAGTAATAAGGCAAAAGGGAAGCCATGTTTTTATGAGACACAAAAAAGATAATAGAACAACTATTGTTCCAGTACATAAAGGGAAAGATATTGATAGATCTTTGCTGAGAAAGATATTAAATGATTTAGAATTATCCTATGAAGATTTTATTAAGGGCAAAGGGTAAGGGGAACAGGCTACTTTTTTTCTATCTCTTATTTGCGGGGAGTGGAGATTAAAAAGCAGTAACCAATTTGTAATAGGCTATGTGTATTGCATGCATATTGAGTGAAAAATATAGAAAAAATAGAGAATATATTAAAAGATGGTGAGTAGATGAAAATAATTATTCTGGCTGGTGGGACAGGGACAAGGCTTTGGCCTTTAAGCAGAGACCGTTATCCTAAACAGTTTATCAAGTTTCAGGATAGAAAATATTCTTTATTTCAGGATACCTTTAAGCGAGGTTTATTGCTGGCTGATTTAGATGATATCTATGTGGTTACCAATAAGAATTATAAATTTTTGGTGATGGGGGAAGTAGAAGAACTAGGATATGCTTATCAGGAAGAAAATATACTGGTAGAACCAGAAGCCAAGAATACCCTACCAGCCATTTATGCCGGAGTTGATGAGATTATAAAAAGGGGAAAGGACAATTATGATAATCATGATACTGTGGTGGTATTCCCTTCGGATCATTTGATTGAAAAGAGTGAAGAATTTGCGGAATTAATTAAGTCTGCAGAATATTTGACTGCAGATTCATTGGTTACCTTTGGTATCAAACCAGCTTATCCTCATACTGGCTATGGTTACCTTTCACCTGGGGAGAGAAAGAGTGATTGTGGCTATCTGGTTAAAGAATTCAAAGAAAAGCCTGATTATCATAAAGCGGTGGACTATATCAAAAAAGGATATTACTGGAACAGTGGAATTTTTATGTTTAATACCAGTATATTTAGGGAAGAGGTAGCAAGCTTTACTCCTGAAATTGCCCAGGCCTTTCAGGAGAGTAAAAATTTAGAGGAAGCGTTTAGTAAGATTGAGAGGAAAATTTCTATAGATTATGGAATTATGGAAAAGAGTAAGAGAGTGGTGGTAGTGCCGACTGATATTGGCTGGAATGACCTGGGTAGTTTTGATACCTTCTATGAAGTTTTTAACAAGAACAGGAATGGTAATATCGCCAGTGATGTTCATCTCTTACTCGACTCCAGAGATAATATTGTTCATTCTGAAGATGGAAAATTGGTAGTAACAATTGGTATTGATGATTTAATTATTATTGAGGTCAGAGATGCGCTTTTGATTTGTAAAAAAGGTCAATCTCAGAAAGTAAAAGAGGTTTTTGACCAATTAAAGGAGAAGAAAGATAGTCGCACTGAATATCATATTCAGGATTATCGACCCTGGGGAAATTATAAGATACTGGAAGAAGAAAAGAAGGCCTTTAAAATAAAAAGGATTAAGGTTAATTCTGGTAAAAAATTAAGCTATCAGCTGCATCATCATAGAAATGAGCACTGGGTAGTAGTAAAGGGTAGTGCTAAGGTAACAATAGATGATAAGGAAATGATTATCAATACGGGTGAGAGTATAGATATAAAAGCGGGGCAAAAGCATCGGTTGGAAAATGTTGGTGAATCAGCTTTAGAAATCATTGAAGTGCAGATGGGAGAATATCTGGAAGAAGATGATATTGTCCGTTTTGAGGATGAGTATGGAAGAAAGTAAGTTCGTATAATGAGATTGCTTCGGTCGCTGCGCTCCCTCCCAATGACAGAAAAGGCGAAGCTCCCAATGACTAAATGTTTTATAATTTATATGGGTTAGGCTATTATGAAGTCTATTATGAAGATAGTAATTGTAGGTGCTGGACCAGTAGGTTGTTATACTGCTCAATTATTAAAGAAGATGGGTTATCAGCCGATAGTATTAGAAGAACACCTCACTCTTGGGAAGCCAGTAGAATGTGCTGGTATTATCTCCTCCAAGCTTTTGGACCTGATGCGACCATTTGTTTCAGAGGAAGCAGTTATCAATAAAATTAATGGATTTAACATTAATTCTGCCTGGGTGGAAAGCTTTTCTATCAACATTCCGGGCATTGCTGTAATGGTTAATAGAGAAAAGTTTGATGCTAATTTGGGAGCAGGACTGGAAATTTATTTAGGACAGCGGGTCTCTTCTATCAAGAGAGAGAATGGCTTTTACTTACTGGAAACAGTAAAGGGAAGAAAATTTGAAGCAGATATTTTGATTGGGGCAGATGGAGTGAACTCCATGGTGCGCAAATATCTGCTGGAAAAATATGCGCAACAAAAAGGCCATAAAAATCAAAATATTAAATTAGATTATTATTTTGGTCTGCAATATCAAATTCGCCTTACTAATTCTGAGCAAGTCATGACTAATACTAATACTATGACTAATATTAGTGCTATGGCTAATACTAATGCTAATACTAATGATATAATTCAGGTTTACTTTAATGGTACTATTCCCTTTTTTATCTGGATTGCCCCGGAAAACCATCAAAAGTTACGGGTTGGGGTTATAGCTGAAGAAGGGAAAAAGGTATTAACTGATTTTCTCAGAGAGAAGGGGATTGAAGGCAAAATTGAAGAGGTAGTTACTGGCAAGATTCCGGTAGGATTTATTCCTACTTATGGGAAACAAATTGCCCTGGTTGGTGATGCAGCCTGTCAGATAAAGCCCTTGACGGGTGGTGGGCTTTTTTACGGTTTACAATCTGCCCGCCTACTTGCTGATTGTATTGCTGAAGGACATTTAGAACAGTACGATAATAACTGGAAAAAAATGTTTGGTCAGGAAATAAAATTTGGCATAAAAGCAAGAAAGATTTATGAAAGTTTAGATGAGCAGAAAAGAGGAGAATTATTTCAGCTGTTTAAAAAGAATGCTCATTTTATTGAACAAATGGTTGATTATGACCATCATTCTCTCTTGTTTCGAGAGGCCTTCCGCAGGCCACAACTGCTAATGGATGCTGGTAAATTGTTTAGATTTTATCTGGAAGATTTAGTAAAAGAATTTTTTGCTTAGCTATAATTATTTTATAGTATCGGAATTTCAAAAAAATTCCGATACTATAAAATACTCTTTT
>DKFO01000009.1:63849-82280 GCA_002452835.1 Candidatus Atribacteria bacterium UBA6794
GGATACCTCCCCTGAATATCTTGATTATAATAAGTAACAGGGAGGTATTATTTGAACTATCTGGAAAAATATAATAAATGGCTGCATAGCTCTTATCTTAGTGCCGAAGATAAAGAGGAATTGCGTTCTATTGCTGAAGATAGAGAGGAGATTATAGACCGTTTTTATAAGGATTTAGAATTTGGTACCGGGGGAATGCGGGGGAAAATTGCTATCGGTAGCAATCGTATGAATATCTATACCGTGGGACAATCAACCCAGGGGCTGGCCAATTACCTGCTGGCCAGGGTAAAAAAGGCCACCGAGAGGGGAGTAGTGATTGCCTATGATCCCAGATACAAGTCTCGAGAATTTGCTGAACGGTCAGCTCAGGTTTTGACTGCTAATGGTATCAAAACATATCTTTTTGATGATATCCGACCAACTCCAGAGCTTTCCTTTGCGGTAAGAATAATTGGTGCTGCTGCTGGTATTGTAATTACGGCCAGTCATAATCCGCCCGATTATAATGGTTACAAAGTATACGGTGAAAATGGAGCCCAGATACTACCGGAGGTAGCAAATCAGATTATAGCAGAGATTGCTAAAATTAAAGATTTTTCGGAAGTTAAGCTGATTTCTCTGAAAGAGGCAAAAGAAAGGGGATTATTACAACTGATTGGGGGAGCTTTGGACCGGGTCTATTATGAGAAGGTAAAAAATTTATCACTGAGTAATGATGTTGATAAAGAGCTGAACATAGTTTATACCCCTTTACACGGGACTGGAAATATTCCTATAAGGACTATCCTGGCTGATATGGGTTTTAAAAATATTTTTGTGGTGGAAGAACAAGTCCGACCAGATCCTGAGTTTTCTACGGTAACCTCACCCAATCCAGAAAATCCTGAGGCCTTTAAGCTGGCGAGGAAATTGGGGGAAAGAGTAAAGGCCGATATTCTTATTGCTACTGACCCGGATGCTGACCGTCTGGCTGTTTGTGTCTTAGCTAATGAGCAATATTTCTTTCTGAATGGTAATCAGACTGGTGCTCTGCTTTTAGATTATATTTTGGCCAGACGGAAGGAAAAGGGGAAATTACCTCAAAATGGATTTGTTATCAAGACCATTGTCACCTCAGAAATGGGTAGGGTTATCTCTAATAGTTATTCGATTCCCACCTATGACACCTTGACTGGTTTTAAGTATATTTGTAATAAAGCAGAAGAGCTGGAGAAGGAGGGCGGTATATTTTTATTTGGTTATGAAGAAAGTATTGGTTATCTTACCGGTAATTTTGTGCGGGACAAGGATGCGGTGATCAGTGCCCTGTTGGTTTCGGAGATGGCTGCTTATTATAAGAAGAGAGGATTAACTCTGCTGGCTGTTTTAGAAGAGCTATATGAGAGATATGGATATTTTCTGGAACATTTGGAATCAATATATTTAGAAGGTTTAGAAGGGGAAGAGCAGATGCAAAAAATTATGTCTACTTTTCGAGAAGAATTTCCAGAGATAGCAGGAATGCCTATCTCCCGTAAAATTGATTATCAAACTTCCTTTCAGTATGATTATGAACATCATAAGAAGGAGAGTATTGATATTCCTCAGTCTGATGTTTTAAAATGTATCTTTACTGATGGTTCCTGGTATGCTATTCGGCCTTCTGGCACTGAGCCAAAAATAAAAATTTATTTCTCTTTGGTAGGAAAGGATAGGAGAGAGGCTGAGGCAAAGTTAGAAAAGGTTAAGTCCGCCGTTTTAAGAAATATTAATGTTAATGGGGTCAGTTCTTGAAATATCAGTATATTAATTGACCAATTTACCAATTAAGATAATGGGCTAACTTACCAATTGGGATACGGGATACATTTGGTCATTGCGAGCCTGCCTCTAAACATTAGTTTAAGGGCAGGCGTGGCAATCTCATTCACTTATACCCACCTCTTTAATCTGAAAACTAAAAACTATAAACTAAAAACTATAAATTAATTAAATTATTTCCAGCACCTCAAATTCATTCTCTTCCAGATTAATGAAAAGTAATTTATTTCTGAAAGGTTTTCCTTTGTTGAGTAAAATTTTTAGTACTTCTGTTACCTGAAAGGAGGCTACCAGAGCAGGTGTAACGGAAATTACACTAAGCGGGGCTTCCTGTTGGTAATTTTGGTATCTTTCTGAGGGACCATAAATAGCTTCCAGGCCTTTATCTTCTGGGAAGATAGTGCTAACCTGTCCTTGTAATCCATTTATAGCACCATGAATGAATATTTTGTTTAATTTTTTACAGGCCTCTTCCAGTATAAATCGTGCCGGAATATTATCAAGGGCGTCAAGAACTAAATCAACATCTTGAATCATTTTAGAAATATTGTTGGCATCAATAAATTGGGAATAGCTTATGGCCTCTATACTGTAATTTATATCCTTTATTCTGGATACTGCTGTTTCTGCCTTTCCTTTTCCTATATTTTTTTCGCTACTTAGTAATTGGCGATTAAGATTGCTTTCCTTAAATATATCTCCATCAATGGCTGTTATACTTCCTATTCCCAGTCTTGCCAGCATTTCTATGATGTTTCCACCTAATCCACCACAACCAACTACTGCTACTTTAGAGCGAAGCAATTTTATCTGCTCAGTAAAGCTGATGGTACGGTAGTTTCTATGGTAACGGGCAGGCATTATTTCTTCTTGCAGGGCTGCTATCTCTATTTCTTTAGGAGGTAGAGCATATTTTTGGGATAGATATCGGACCTGGGCAATTGGTATTATGGGAATCCCCTTTTTTAGGTTTTTTGAGTTTTCTTTGAATTTTTTTAATTCCGCCAACATTTCTGGTTCAATCTTCTTACTCATTATTCGCCACCCCACCCATATTCATTAGTGAAAATAATTTTAAAGTAGAAAATTTTTCAATTAGAAAATTGCTCTAGATGTCTCTCTTATCTTTTACAGGAAAAACAGGACTTGACCTTATAATCTTATCTTACCATATTATAACAGTTATTATAGTTACTCAGTCAAATTTTTATTAGTTAATAAAGAACAGTGGTTATGGAAGTTATTTATCACCCTCACCCTCCCCTCTCCCTTCTAAGGGAGAGGACTAGAGGGAAGGTTTTCAGTTTATAGTCCTCAGTTTTCAGACTAAAGATGTGGGCTTAATGGCATGAGATTATGGCACAATCACTCACTTAAATTTAGATGTTCTTCAATAAAGGCTTTCACCAATTCGCCAGTGTCAGTAATTTTAGTTATTATGTTATTCTAACACCAAGATGGGAAAGATAGAGTAAGATTAATATGTTAATTCTGTTGTAGCCTTTTTTTTAAGATTGAGAGCCAGTGTTGATAGATGTCCTGATAAACTTTCTGTAGTTTTGGGTCGGGGTAGACAATGTCTTCTCTTTTTAGACCTACAAAAGCCTCTTCAAAGTTCTGATATATTTTAGCTCCCACTCCGGCTCCTCGGGCAGCACCTTCAGAGCCATCGGTGTTGAATAATTCCAGCTGAGTTCCCGTTACAGTAGAGAACATCTTTTGAAAAAGAGTGCTGGAGAATTGATTTACCCGACCAGCTTTAATGGTCGATATATTAAGTCCTATATTTTTCATAATTTCAAAACCATAATTTAAGGCAAAGATAATGCCTTCTTGAGAGGCTCTTAAAAGATGTTTTAGTTCATGAATGTTAAAATCCAATTGCTGAAAAGTAGCTCCGATATTCCGATTTTCCAGAGTTCTTTCTGCGCCATTACCAAAAGGAAAGACCAGTAAACCTGTCGCACCAGGCGGAGCTTGGGCAGAAAGATTATCCATCTCGTGGTAGGTAATATTGTTTGAATTAGGAGATAGAATTTTGTTTTTCAGCCAGCTATATAGAATTCCACAACCATTCAGGCAGAGTAGTACAGAGTATCTGGGATTGTTATTGTGATGATTTACATGAACAAAGGTATTTACCCGGGATTGATAATCATAAACCAGTTGATTAGTAATACCAAAGATAACTCCGGAGGTACCGGCAGTAGTAGCGGCCTCTCCAGGTTGAAGGACATTGAGAGAAAAGGCATTATTAGGCTGGTCACCAGCTCGGTAGGATACTTTAGTTCCTCTTTTTAAACCTAATTCTTGTGCTGCTTGACTGGTAAGCTCTCCCTGAATGGCAAAGGTAGGAACAATATCTGGAATAATTTTTTCAGCAATACCATAATAGTCCAGCAGCATTTTTGCCAGTTTATTTTCCTGAAAATCCCACATAATTCCTTCTGATAAACCTGACGGAGTAGTGTTAATGATATCAGTCATTTTCATGGCAATGAAATCACCAGGTAACATAGCCTTATAAGTCTTACTATAGATTTGCGGTTCGTTTTCCATTACCCATTTTAATTTAGAAGCGGTAAAATTACCTGGAGAATTAAGCAGAGTGGATAGACATTTCTTTTCTCCCAGCTCCAAGAAGGCACGTTGACCGATATCTACTGCCCTGCTATCGCACCAGATAATAGCGGGACGTAATACTTTTTTTTCTTTATTTACCAGCACCAGCCCATGCATCTGATAAGATAGACCAATCGCCTTGATTTTAGCTGGAGATATATTTACCTGAGACAAAATTTGGGTAGTAGACAATTTAACATGTTCCCACCATATTTCCGGGTGCTGTTCAGCCCATCCTGAATAGGGTGATTGAATTGCTAACTCCTCCTGGGGGGAGCTAGCCCTGGCTAACAATTTTCCGTTATTTGAGTCAATCAGACTTGCTTTTATGGAAGAACTTCCTATATCATATCCCAATAGATAAGACATTTTTATTCTACATTCCTTATTATTCCTTATAATCTTATAATAAAGACTTTGTTAATTTTATATAATTATAGTATAAACAAAGAGAATCTTCAAATATTTGGGTACCCCCCAATATAAAAATAGAGTTTGACACTGTATTAAAAATGTCTTATTATTTGTTTGAGGTAACACTAAATAAAAAACAAAAGAAGTTATTAACAGAAGAGCAAAGTTCTAACCCAAAAGCTGCTTAAACCAGGCAAGAAATGCACTCTAATCACTACTTATGAACTCATGACAGTTTCACTTTACTTACTATCTTTAAATGCAGAATATCTATTTAGGGAAAAGGAGGTGATTGGTTGATTTAAGCCTTATATTGTAATATTGTATCTTTTTCAGTTTAGCAAAATAATAATTTAAAAATTTTAGTGAAGAAGAAATAGGAGGAAAATAATGAAGAAGTTCTTAGTTATTATGTTACTGGTAACTTTAATCATGACTCTTTCGGTAACTGCTACAGCCCAGGAGAAAATTAAAATTGGAGTATTGGGAAAGTCTGTTCACCCCTATTGGGATGTAGTAAGGCAAGGAATGGAGGATGCTGCTAAGATTTTTGATGTAGATGCTACTTTTTATGTTCCTATGACTGAAGACATTAATAAACAGATTGATACCTTAGAACAATGGATAGCAATGGGCTTTGACGGTATTTCTTTTGCCCCTTCTGATCCCGATGCAGTTATTCCGGTGATTAAAAAGGCTATGGAGATGGGTATTCCCTGTATTACTCAGGATACTGATTCCCCCAACAGCGGAAGATTACTCTATATGGGTACTGAAAATTATAGTGCTGGAGTTATAGCTGGTAAAAAAATGGCTGAAATATTAGGTGGAAAGGGTAAAGTGGCTATCTGTACTGGTTCTTTGACTGCTATGAATTCTCTAGAAAGAATGAGAGGATTTAGAGATGGAATAGCGGGGACCGAAATAGAGGTAATTGAACCGATTCTCTGTGACTATGAAGATACCTCTAAAGCAGTTGAGCTGGCTGAAACAGCTCTAATGGATCATCCTGATCTGGCTGGTTTCTTTGGTGTTTATGCCTTTAATGGTCCAGCTGCTGGTAAAGCAGTTCAATCAGCAGGGAAGGTAGGGAAGGTTCACATTGTCTGCTTTGATACCACTGATGAACATCTTTTTATGATCAATGATGGTGTTATTGATGCCGCTGTTGGTCAGCGACAGTATTACATGGGTTATCACAGTGTCACTCTCTTAATGCTGATGAAGAAGATCGGAGTTGATAATACCCTTATGCTTCTTCCTAAAACAGCTGAAGGTGATGTTATAGTAGATACTGGAGTTGATGTAGTTACCAAAGATAATCTGGCTGACTATGTAAAACAAATGGATATCTGGGGGGTACAGCACGAATTTAAGCTGTAATGATATTGCCAACCTAATTTATAGAAACAATCAAAGTTAACATGCTTTACTTGAGCAGAATATTTTCTCCAGGTTAAAAATTGTGAAAAACTTTTAACCTGGAGAATTTTTAAAAAAGAAAAGGAGCTGCTTTTATTTAATGAAGAAAAACGAACCACTGGTTAAGATGATAAGTATCTGTAAATCATTTGGCACTGTTGAGGCATTAAAAGGTGTTGACCTGGTTTTGTATCAAAATGAAGTAGCTGGATTGGTTGGTGATAATGGGGCTGGTAAATCAACCTTAATGAAGGTATTGACCGGGGCACTTATTCCCACCTCCGGAGAAATTTATATTGAAGGGGAGAAGGTACATTTTACCCATCCGCATCAATCTCGTGATAAAGGTATTGAGATGATCTATCAGGATATGGCTCTTGCTGGCAATATTGATGTGCCCGGTAATATTTTTTTAGGAAGGGAATTAAAGAGAAATCTTTTCGGTATTCCTCTTCAAATATTGGACCGGAAGAAAATGGAAGAAGAATCCCAAAAAGTTTTAGATCAATTGAAAATTAAGGTAAGTTCTTTAAAAACTAGGGTAAGCAATCTATCTGGAGGACAACAAAAAGCAGTGGCTATTGGCAGAAGTATTTCCCGAAAAGCGAAGGTAATTATAATGGATGAACCTACTGCAGCCCTCAGTCCCAAGGCGGTCAGCAAATTGCTGGATTTGATTAGAAGAATTAAGGATGCTGGTGGTGTGTCTATCATATTTATCAGTCACCGTTTACAGGATATCTTTTTAGTAGGTGACCGAGTTATGATTTTACGGGAAGGTAAAATGGTTGGTGATAAAAAGATTAAAGAAACAACACCGGAAGAAGTGGCTAATTTAATGGTAGGAGCTGATTTAATAAAAAATTAAAGTAAGGGAATTTAGCCATAGAATATTGATAATCATATAATAATAATAAACTAATAATAATAAACAGACCTACCTCTTTCTTTCTCTTAATAAATCCATTACTACAGCACTGATTAGGACTATCCCTAAGGCAACCTGATGCCAGTAGGCAGATACATTTAGCAATACCAGGGCATTCCAGATAACCGAGAGAATAGTAGCACCAATTAACACTCCATATAGGGTAGCTTCTCCACCAAATAGGCTGGTTCCTCCAATAACAGAAGCGGCGATAGCGTATAGCTCATAAGTTTGACCGGTATTAGGATTACCCTGAGATAATCGGGCAGTAATTAGTATTCCTACTATGCAGGCACATAGAGCGCTAATTATATATACAATAATTCTTATTTTATCTACATTGATACCGGAGAGGCGGGCAGCTTCAATGTTTCCCCCCACTGCAAAAATATGACGACCCAGTACTGTATAGTTCAAGATAAATATACTCAGAATAATCACAATTAGTAAAACTACCACTGGCATTGGTAATATCTCGAATAGATATCCCTCCCAGAGATAGCTAAAATTTCTGGGAAGATTGATAATCGGCCATCCTTTAGTAATTACAGCTGCCAAACCACGGGCAATAGAAAAAGTACCAAGGGTGATTACAAAGGGGGGTACATTAAGTTTGCTGACAAAAAATCCATGATATATGCCAATAGCTACAGCTATAAGCAGTACCAGGATTATAGAAAGATATATTCCGAGACCATTAACCATTAACCAGGCGACGATAATGCCACTTAAAGCAACTAAGGAACCAGGGGAAAGGTCAATTCCACTGGTAATAATAACAAAAGTTTCCCCAATGGCGATTATTCCAAAGATAGCAATCTGTCTGACTATAATCAGAATATTAAAGGAAGACAGGAATTTGGGATTGATTACGGCAGTGAAGGCACAGATGGCTATCAGGGCAATTAATATACCCATTTCTTTAATCATCAGTAATTGAAGGAATCGGGAAGTGAAACGGGAAGGTGGACTTGGGCATTTTTCTTTTTCCATAACAATAGCCCTTACATTCGTTTTATGATTAAGCTTAGGTTTTTAGGTTTACTTGATGTAGTAAGATTTACAAAAATATTATAACTTATGCTATTTTTATTTGCAAGACATAATTGGAATAGTGTTCATTTTCTCATTTCATTTCTCAGCATGTATCAGATTTTCTAATATAGAAATATTGTTATACATTAAATTGGGTAACTGATATAATTAGATAGTTGAATAGAATATTTATAGTATGTGAATTTACAGAGGAAATTTTGATGATACAAAATAATGATTTCTTTAAGGGGTTTCAGGGGATACCTCCCCTGAATATCTTGTTGGTAAAACAAGATAGCATTTTTTTTTGAAGGTATTGTTCTTTGTTTTTTAATTAGCATTTAAACTATATACTAAATACTAGATACTCAATACTGATAATTGAGGTGTTTCAGGGGGCGAAGTCCCCTGATAATCTTGGGAAAGGAATATAGAAAATGGAAAATAATATTTCTTTATACGAAAAATTAGGTTTATTTTATCTGGGAAAGGAGGTTGATCCCAAAACCTTTAAAATTACTGATAACCTTTTTCTTTATAAGTCCAAAGACTTTACCACTCATGCTGCTATAATCGGTATGACCGGCAGTGGAAAAACCGGTCTGGGAATTGCCATTATTGAAGAGGCCACCATTGATAGAATTCCTTCTATAATCATTGATCCTAAAGGGGATATGAGCAATCTTCTTCTTTCTTTTCCCGATTTGAAGCCAGAGGATTTTCGGGAATGGATTGATCCAGTAGAAGCAGAAAATAAAGGGATGGAGCCTAATGCCTATGCTGAGGAGGTAGCACGAAATTGGGAAGCAGGATTAAAAAGCTTTCAGCAGGATAAAGAAAGAGTCAGTCTTTATAAAAATAGTGCTGATTTTACCATATACACTCCCGGTAGTTCGGCAGGTATTCCCTTATCGGTGTTAAGCAGTTTTGAGGCACCCCCTGAAGATGTTATGAATGATCCTGATACCTATTCTGCTGTTATTAATTCTACAGTAACGGGGCTTCTTTCTCTGATTAATGTTAAGGTTGACGCCTTGACTAATAAAGAATATATTCTAATAGCTGCCTTATTCTCTTATTTCTGGAAGAAAAATATGAACCTTACTCTGGAGGAGTTGATTGGTTATATTACCAATCCGCCCTTTGAAAAGATTGGTGTGTTAAGTTTAAATAGCTTTTATCCTCAGAAGGAAAGATTTGAACTGGCTATGCTTCTAAATAATATCCTATCAAGTCCTGGATTTGCTATGTGGTTAGAGGGTGAAAGATTAGATATTCAAAATCTCTTATATAATGAAGAGGGCAAGCCCAGAGTTAGCATCCTTTCCCTTTCCCATTTAGACTATAATCAACAGATGTTTTTTGTGACACTTTTTTTGAATAAATATATCAGCTGGATGAGACAACAAACAGGGACTCCTTCTTTGCGAACTTTACTTTATATGGATGAAATATTTGGTTTCTTTCCGGCGACTTCCAATCCGCCTTCCAAACAGCCGATGTTGATTCTCTTAAAACAAGCCAGGGCTTATGGTGTAGGAGTAGTTTTAGCTACTCAGAATCCTGTTGACCTTGATTATAAAGGGCTGGCTAATATTGGTAGCTGGTTTTTAGGTAGGTTACAGACCAGGCAGGATAGAGAAAAAGTAGTAGATGGAATGGCAAAAAACGTGGAAGGTGCCATGAATAAGAGTGAGATAGAAAATTTACTTGCCAATATGAAAAAACGTACTTTTCTTTTGAAGAGTGCTCACCTGGATTCCCTTCCCCTGTTTGAAACAAGATGGGTATTATCTTATTTAAGAGGACCTCTGTCGGTTATGGAGATTAAAAAGCTGATGGAGAATAAACAAGCAATGGTTGCTCCACAGCAAGAAGAGATCGTCGAGGTTGAGATAGGTGTAAAAAGTGATGAATCAACAGTAAGCGGAACAAAGCCCTTTCTATCAGATAAGATAAAGCAATATTTTTTACATCATCCACCTTTTAGGGAAGATGTTATTTATCAACCGAGAATTATATTTAGTGGTAAGGTCAGGTTTTACAATGAATCTAAAAGGATTGATCATAAAGAGGAGATTTCACTTAAAATTCCTGTTTATAAAGATAATATAGACCTGAATTTTAATGAGGCTCTACCTAATGATGATGATATCAATAGTTATGATCTAAAGCCGCTGGAGCAAGCTCGTTTTGCCTTATTACCCCCATTTATAGAAAAAATGAAAGATATGAGTGCTCTGGAAGAAAAATTCAAAAATTATGTTTACGATACCAGTAGAATAGAACTGTATCATTGCCGTGAATTAAAATTATTATCCAGGCCAGGAGAAGAATTATCTGATTATAAATCTAGAATGTTAGATCTCATCAGAGCAGAAAAGGACAAAGCAGTTGAAAAATTAACAGAACAATATACTAAGAAGGGAGAAAAGTTAGAGAAAGAGTTTATTAGGCTACAACAAAAACTGGGAAAAGAGGAAGCAGACGTAAAGACAGCCAGCACCGATAGTGCTTTATCTCTGGGTTCCAGTGTAATTGGTGTCTTGTTGGGGAGAAGCAAGGTTGGAACCTTAAACACCGGTGTGACCGGTTTAAAAAGAGCTAGCAGGGTTTTAAAAGAGAAAAAGGATGTTGAACAGGTAAAGAAAAAGATTGAACTGCTCAGTAAGAGTATTCAAGAATTAGAAGAGGAATTAAAACAGAATATTGAAAATTTGTCCAGCCAATTTGATATTGACCACTATACTATTGAGACTATAAGTATAAAACCTAAAAAGGGGGATATTTTCGGTATTAGCGCAGCTCTGTTGTGGGAATCCAGATAAGTTAAATTGGAAAATATTTATAAATTAGCTCATAATTTTTAGATGAGTTAAATAATTTTATCGAGAGAGGAAAAGGGCTAAAAGGTATGAATGTTAGGGAGAATTATCAGAAGATAAGAGCAGAGATACCATCATATGTCAAGGTGGTGGTGGCTGCTAAGACCAGAACTGCAGCTGAAATAAAGGAAGTAATTGAGGCTGGAGCTACTGACATTGGAGAAAATTATGTTCAAGAGACGGAAAGAATCAGGCGAGCTTTGGGATGGTCTTTGACTCAAAAAGTCAAGTGGCATATGATTGGACCTTTGCAGAAAAATAAAATTAATAAAGCCCTTCCTATCTTTGATTTAATTCAAACAGTTGACTCTTTAGAACTTGCTCAAGAAATTGATAAACGGGTAGAAAAAGCGGACAAGAAGTTTGTTCCTATTTTATTAGAGATAAATATTGGTAGTGAAATATCCAAATCTGGCCTTAAACCTGAGGAACATGAAAATTGGGAAGAATTCCTGGAGCAATTAGTGGTTGCTATTTCTCGCCTTGACCATATTCAACTGGAGGGATTGATGACTATGGCGCCTATTTTTTCAGTTCCCGAACAGTATCGTCCCTATTTTCGCAAGACCAAAAATATGTTTGATAAACTGGCTAAGTTGAAATTAGAACGGGTAAATATGAGATATCTGTCCATGGGGATGAGCGATTCTTATCGGGTGGCAATTGAGGAAGGTGCTAATATGGTTAGAATCGGTAGTGCTATTTTTGGTCCCAGAGAAAGACCCTGATTTCTAAAAATTATCCTTAATCTTTTATGATGGAAAGATAATAATTATGGCTAACAAAATAAATATTAAGGGATTAGCCACTGAGGAGTTAGCGGAAATAATAGTAAAAGAAGGGTTTCCTGCTTATAGGGCAAAACAAATTTTTCACTGGCTTTACCAGAAAAAGGTGAACAGCTTTAAAGAGATGAGCAATTTACCCCAGGATTTAATTAATCTACTGGAATCCCTTTTTCACCTGGAGAGCCTTAATGGTCTTGCCCAACAAAAATCAAAAGATGGGGCGCAAAAATTCCTTTTTCAGCTCAGCGATAAGCAGCTCATTGAGAGTGTGCTTATTCCCAACAAAGAGAACAAGAAAGAGTCAAACAAAGAGAGAACTACTATTTGTCTTTCTTCCCAGGTAGGCTGCCAGTGGCATTGCCTTTTTTGTGCCAGTGGGCAAAGGGGCTTTAAGAGAAACCTGGCGGCTGGTGAAATTATTGAGCAAATCTTAGCTGTGCAGAGGCTCTCTGGTAAGACCATTCAGAATGTGGTATTTATGGGGATGGGAGAGCCACTTGATAATTATGAACAGTTAATGAAATCAATTAATATTCTGAATGATAGGCTAGGGATGAATATTGGTGCCCGTAAAATAACTATATCTACCTGTGGTATTATCCCAGGAATTAAAAAATTAGCGGAGAATCCTCTGCAGGTAGAACTCTCGGTTTCTTTACATGCCGCGGAGGATAAGCTCAGAGATTATTTAATGCCAGTAAACCGAAAATACCCACTTAGTCAATTGATTTCTGCCTGCCGAGAGTATGTGAAAAAGAAAAATCGTCAGATAACCTTTGAATATCTTATGTTAAAGGGTATCAATGATTCGGTAGATGAGGCGCAGAAGCTAAGCCAGCTTATTTCTGATTTTGAAGCTAAAGTAAATCTGATTATTTATAATCCTCTACAGGCTGCCCAGCATGAGGCAATTTTTTTCCCTTCTGAGGAAGGCGCCGTATACTCTTTTCAGCAAATTTTAAAGAAGAATCATATTCCGGTGACGGTCAGATATTCTAAAGGGCAGGATATTCAGGCGGCCTGCGGTCAATTAAGGGGAGCTTATTTAAAGAGCCAGGTTACTCTGAATAATTTGACTTCAATTCGAGATCGGTTATAATGAATTATCAATAATTATTATCTTAAAAAAAGTTATAAAATATTTTTGAAAAGGCAGTAGAAAAATGTTGGGAAAAAGATTGGAAAGAAGAGAAAAAACTTATTTTTATCTATTTTTTATCTTGTTAACTTTAGGTTTGCTAACTTGCCGCTATTATTATCACCCTCTTTCTGGATATGCTCAAGATAATCTTCCCTGGTTGTCCTATGAGCAGGCCTTAACTAAATCCAGGGTGGAGGATATTCCCACTTTGCTCTATTTTTATGCTGATAATTGTGGATGGTGTAGAAAAATGGAACAAGAAACCTTTACCAGCAAAGAAATACAGGAATTATTAGGGAAGGATTTTGCCCTGGCGAGAATAAATGGGAATTCCAACAGTATGGTGGTAGTAGATGGTAAGAAGTTTACAGAAAGGCAATTGTCATCGGTAGTCTACCAGGTAAGAGGATATCCTACCATCTGGTTTTTGGCCAGCGATAATCAAAAAATTGCTAATTTACCGGGATATATACCCTCTCAGGAATTTCTGCCAATCCTCCTTTATATCAGAGATGGTTTTTATAAAGAATATACTTTTCTTGAATATACCAAACTGCAGAATAAATAGGGCATATGATCTGGTGAGTATATAGAAACCATTTTGCTTCTATGCTATATAATTAAAATAATGGAAAATGAAAAGCAATTAGCCTATTTAGAATAGGAAAAAGATAATCAGGAAATTATAATGCAAATCTTTAGCGATACTTCAGTTGAAGTGGAAGGAATAATAGCAAGAATCAGACAGATTGCCCGGCAAAAAAGTATTGTAGTTGCTTTTTCTGGTGGGTTAGATAGTACCGTGGTGTTAGCCTTAGCAAAGGAAGCTTTAGGGAAGGAACGGGTAACTGCTGTAAATGTAGATTTTGGATTATTTACTTATAATCGAGCTCGCCAGAATGTCAGTATGATATGTGAAGCAATGGGGATAAAGCTACATAAAATTGCTGGTATATCCCGGCAAATGGAAATAATGCAAGGTGGTCCGGACTGTAATTTATGCACCAGAAAGATAAAATTAGGTTTAGTGAGAGCTTATGCTGGAGAACAGATTATTTTAACCGGTTCCAATCAGAGTGATAGCTGGGGAAAGTATGGGGAAGCTTTTACTCATGGCTATTATGCCCCTTTGTTTTCTTATTCTAAGAAGGAAATAAAAAGTATTGCTGCTTATTTGCATATTGAACATAAAGGTATTGGGGAAAATACTTCTCGAGAGGGTTGTAAATTAAAACATTTACTGAAACCACTGATTAATCCTTCCTTTCATGGACAGGCAGTCTCTCGGGCCAATGAAATTTTATTGGAGCAAATAGCCAGATTAAAACTTAAGACTGAGATAGCCAATGTCAAGATTATTGGTCCCTTAAATAAAAATATTGCCCTGATTAATATTTTTCCCTTGCCAAAAGAAAACTACAGGAATGAGATTAGCAATAATATTGCTCAAATTGACCAGATTGATAGCTATTTCATTGTTGATCGTCCATTGGAACTGATAATAAAGGCAAATAAAGGCCAATTTAATAATTTTCATTCTCGTTATTGGGTTGAAAAGGGTAGATTACAGCCGGAGTTTGCGGCACCTATTAGGTTGAGATGGTTGCTAACCACTAATCACCAGTTGAAAACATTCCAGGTTGTCGATTATAATTATTATGAAGAATAATGAGGAATAATATATATTAATTGTATTTTTACACCCTTATCCTAATTATCTCCCTGCGAGGGAGAGGGTGGGGTGAGGGTGATAAATATAGTTATCAGTTTGCAGTTAACTGTTTTCAGATAAAAGATGCGGGTATAAGTGGATGAGATTGCTTCGTCGCTTTGCTCCTCGCAATGACAAAAAACGTATAACGTATATCGTTAAAATNNGGTCGTTAGTATCTGGTATTTAGTTGGCCTATTGCTTATTACTGGTTACTTATTACTGAATCGGCTCCTGGCAATGACAAAAATAGTATACCGTATATCGTTTAAATACAGTTGCTAGTCGAAAGTTATTTCAGTGGTTTTCAAGGGGAAGGATTTCCCTTGAATATATTCAGAAATTTTAGACAAAGGAGAAATATAATGAACAATCAATTAGGTTATGTTAATCCAGAAGAGGTACTTAAAAACGCGGTAGAATTAATGGCCTTATCGGCTCGAACAGCTCCTAAGGCAGCTGGCAAGGATTTTGTGGTGATTAAAATGTTAACGGGAGAAGAAGTAGTAAAATTAGGAGAAGAGATGATTAACTATGGAAGGGAACATAACAAAAGAAACTTTGATCGTGATGGAGAAAATGTTAAAAATTCAGTTGCAGTATTACTGATTGGTTTAGAAAATGCTCAGTCGGTAGGTCTTAATTGTGGTGCTTGTGGATTTAATAATTGTGAGGAACGCCAGTCGCATAAGGGCTCGGAATTTGATGGACCCCAGTGTGCTTTGCGTATTTTAGATATGGGGATTGCCCTCGGTTCTGCTGTGAAGATGGCTTCCTTACTTGGTATTGATAACCGAATTATGTATCGGATTGGCGTTGTTGCTAAAAAAGCGGGATTTATAGAGGCCAGTTTGGTGATGGGGATACCCTGTTCGGTAACCGGGAAAAATATCTATTTTGACCGTTAAAAAATAAGATAGTATTTAATAGTAATGATGTTAAGGGAAAAAAGGAAGGGAAATAATTGACCACATTTTGGCATAGAAATTGCTTTCTATAATATAATGAGTTGATAAAGTTATAGTGGAAACTAATTAAGAAATTAAAAATAATGATAAGGAGATGATTTCTCAAGTCAAAAAATTTTTACTTATAAATTAAGTAATATAGTAAAGAAAATTTATTAGATGAAAAATTTACAAAAAAATTAAAGACTTTAAAAATTATTTATATAAAATGAGGAGGAAAAAATATGTTTAATATTTGCTTAAGGAGAAAACAAAATATATGCTTAACCATGTTAGTGCTGGCTTTTATGTTCATTACCACTTTTCAGATGGTAGTTTTTGCTGGTGAAGAACAAGCGACCCTTAAATCACTCAGTGATGATATTGCCAAGATTGCTGAGAGCGTGGGACCAGCAGTAGTAAACATTGATGTAGTTCGTTACGTCCAGACTACTCCCTTTGCTTTTAATGATCCCATCTTTGAGTGGTTTTTCGAACAGCATGAAGAATTCAGAAGAAGAATTCCCCAAAAAGGTGCTGGTTCAGGATTTATTGTGGATAAAGAGGGCTACATTATGACCAATGAACATGTTGTTCATGGAGCAGAAGAGATAAAGGTAACTCTGTCAGATGGACGTAGTTTTAATGGTGAAGTGATTGGCTCAGATATTACTACTGATATGGCTATTGTCAAGATTGATGCTAATAACCTTCCAGTAGCAAAAATGGGAGATTCCGATGAGTTAAAAGTAGGGGAAATTGTGATAGCTATTGGTAATCCTTATGGCCTGGAGAAGACTGTTACTATGGGGGTGGTCAGTGCTAAAGGTAGAAATATTTCTGCTGGTTCAGATGGTCATGAATATCGTAATCTAATTCAAACCGACACGGCAATTAACCCCGGAAACAGTGGTGGTCCTCTTTTAAATACTAATGGCGAGGTGGTGGGGATTAATACTGCTATAATCCCCTATGCCCAGGGTATTGGATTTGCCATACCAGTTAATATTGCCAAAAAAAACCTCAATGACTTAATTACTCTGGGAAAGGTAAGACGGGCCTGGTTAGGGGTTTACATTCAGGAGGTAACCCCAGAGATTGCTCAACAGTTTAAACTGGACAAAGCAGAAGGAGTACTCATTGGTGATATAGTTGAAGGTAGTCCTGCTGAAGAGGCAGGCTTATCTCGTGGTGACATTATCTTGTCGGTGAACGGAAAAGAGGTAAATAACCCCCAGGAATTGCAGGATACTATTCGTGATTTAGAGATTGGTGATAAGGCTACCTTGAAAGTGAAAAGAGATGGAAAAGAATTATCTGTTGTGGTAAAGTTAGTGGAAATGCCTACCGAGGAAGACCAGGTCACCAAAGAAACTAAAGAAAAGGTCTTTTCCGAGCAGACCGGTATTAATGTTGAGAAAGTAACTCCAGAAATTGCTCGAGAGGTCGGTTTACCCTGGGTAAAAGGCCTGATAATTACCGATGTTATTCCAGGAAGCTCTGCTGATAATATGGGCTTAAGAAGAGGTGATGTTATTCTGGAAGCAAATAGAAAAGAGGTATCCTCTGTGGAAGAATGGGAAAGCATTATAAGTAATTTAACACCAGGTGATACCTTACTTCTGTTAGTTTTCCGCAGCAATCACACTTACTATGTTCCCATTAAGATTGCGGAATTGGAATAACAATGTAAATATATAAATTAGATATAAAAAATAGATATAATAGTAAATAATAAATACTATAAGATATTTATTAACGATTACTAATAATAAATAAATAAGAAAAGGAGGGCCGGCTTTTTAATACTGGTTCTCCTTTTCTTTTAAAGTATTATTTTCTAAATAGGGGTAATATATTTTGACGTCTTCATCTTCACCCTCTCCTTTCGAGGGAATAGGAAAGGGAAAGTTTTATAGTTAGAGCTTTTTGATAAAGGAGGAAAAGTTATAATGTTACTGGTAATTGATGTAGGAAATACCCATACGGTTATCGGAATATTTAAGGAAGATAATCTCAAATCTCATTGGCGTATCTCTACTGATTTGAGGAAAACGGAAGATGAGTTTGCCATACTCTTTAAAAATCTACTGGCTGAACAGGGGGTGACCTTTAATGATATTAAAGCAGTGGTGATATCCTGTGTTGTTCCTCCTTTAATATGGATTTTAAATAAGATGTCTCGAGATTATTGCCATACTAAGCCCCTTTTAGTGAGCTCTAAAATAAACTTGAATATCAAGATAAAGATCGATTACCCGGAAGAAGTAGGAGCTGACCGAATTGCCAATGCGGTAGCAGCTTATAAATTTTATGGAGCTCCGGCTATTATTATTGATTTTGGAACTGCCACTACTTTTTGTGCCCTGGATGAGGAGGGAAATTATATTGGTGGAGCGATAGCTCCTGGTTTGGAATTATCCAGTAATGCCCTATTTGAAAAGACAGCAAAGCTGCCCAAGGTAGAGTTGATAAAACCTGAATATGCCATTGGTCGAACTACCGTGAAAGCCATTCAATCCGGTCTTTTCCTAGGTCATTTAGGATTAACTAGAGAATTAATTGAAAGCTTTAAAAAAGAATTAAAGGGGAAGCCCAGAGTCATTGCTACTGGCGGATTAGCTAAATTGATGGGGAAAAATTGCTCCCTCTTCGATGAAATTGATCCTCTGCTTACCTTAAAGGGCTTAAAAATAATTTATGACCTCAATATTGATAGTGTAAAATTTTAGTAG
>DKFO01000037.1 GCA_002452835.1 Candidatus Atribacteria bacterium UBA6794
GGTGTAAAAATATATTGTTTCTTATTTAAGTTAAAGATACTATAACAACAATCTTCCCGGAGGTCAAGATAGAATTCCGATTATATTCTGTTCTATTTGTTTATAATTCCAGATTAAGTACCCCGGCTCCCTGCATACTACCCTTTTTTAAGATTAATAACGCCTCATTAGCCTCTTCTAAACGGAATTCAGTTACCTCGGGTATAATAGGAATCTTTGCCGCCAGTGGTAAAAATTCCTCTGCATCTTGCCTGGTAACATTGGCCACACTTTTAATCTCCTTCTCCTGCCATAACTGAGTGGTATAATCCAGAGGTGGAATAGGCTCCTCTTTTCGAATGGCATTGATTACCAGACAGCCTCCCTTAGCTAGAACTTTTAATGCTGCCCTAACTGGCTCACCAGCCGGTGTGAAATCAATGGCATAATTTAAAGGCTCCGGAGGGAGCTCTCCAGTAACACCAACCCATGCTGCACCTAATTTTTTAGCCAGTTCCTGATGTTTAATTTGACCAGGACGAGTAAACACAAATATTTTACTATTCGGGTATTGGTAATGAGCCATCTGAATTACTAAATGGGCCGATGCTCCAAAACCAAACAAACCTAAGACCCCTTTATCCCTCATACCAACCAAGCGTAAGGCACGGTAACCAATTACCCCGGCACAAAGTAAAGGTGCCGCCTTAAGGTCGGTATAAAAGGAAGGGATAGGATAAGCAAAATCCTCAGCCACTACGGTATATTGAGCATAACCTCCCTGGGCAGAATAACCGGTCCATCTGGCCTGGTCACATAAATTTTCATATCCATTTTTACAATAATAGCACTTTCCACAAGCCCAATTTATCCAGGCAATGCCCACTCGAGCTCCCTTCTGGTAACGTCCAGTAGCAGGTCCTGCCTTTTCCACCTCACCAATAATCTGATGTCCTAAAATAATAGGTAACTTTGGTGGTCTCAGACGGCCTTCAATTTCATCCAGTTCAGTATGACAGACACCACATGCTTTTACCTTAACTAAAACTTCGCCTTTCTTAGGGGTGGGGATTGGTATATCTTCTAAAATAAGTGAATTTTTATTTATCGGTGCAATTTTCTTTAACAGCATTGCTTTCATGGTGTTTCTCTTTCCCTTCTCCCCTGTTCTATGTTCTACTATTCTACCGGTATAACCAGTTTCTGTCCCGGAAAAATAAGCCTGGGATTGGCCAATTCATTGGCAGCAATAATCTTTTCCATAGTAGTACCAAATTTTTGGGCGATCTTCCAGATAGAATCACCAGCAACCACAGTATAAGTTTGCGGTGCTTTTGCTTCTACTTCAACCAGCCAATTATGCCTAACCGGTGAAATAACCCCTGCTTTTTCTATGGCTTCCATCATGGCGTCTCTCACTGGAATATAAGTATCCCTGCTCTCTAAAGCATTGGAAAAATCATAATTATCACCACCAGTAGCCATAAAGTCATTAGTTACTACGGTATAGTATTTATCCATTTCCACTGGGCTACCATCTGCTAAAACCATGCTGACAATACGATTGCCTGCCTCTGCATCTTTATCGTAAGTCACTTTTATTCCTGATATCTGGATCCAGCCAACATTATCATTCATAATCCCATGCTCAATATTGGCTTTGATATCAGCACCGGACAATTTCAAAACATAAAGGGTATTGTCGAAAGGCATTACTTCATATAATTTTCCTGCCGTAATTTCTCCTGCCGGAATTGAAGTTCTAAGACCACCACCGTTGGTCATGGCGATCTGTGCCCCTACCTTTTCTCTCATAACCTCACAGGTCCATTCACCTAACAGAGAAGGCCCAGCATATCGGTCATGGTCTAATTCAACGGTAGTTTTGCCCAATACTCTACCCAGAATAGGTTGTAATTCTTCTTCATATTTTTGGTAAATAGCCAGGGTATTGGCATCATCTTTCAGAGTATCAGCTCTTTCGTAGAGATGATCAAGAGATGGTTCTGCCTTTAATAACTGGTTATTTTCATCTAAAGTAAAGACTATTTTGGCAATTGTCCTACCATTGTAGTAAGCTTGCACTAAAGGTTTATCATTAACCAGTCCACAGACGCTGGCATGAGTATGAGCGGAGATAACAGCATCAACCCCTTCTACTTCGCATAAATCTGCTGCTTCACCGGTGATGTTTCCCTCTTTATCCTGATAAGAACCTAAATGAGTTAAGGCAATGATTAAATCTGCTCCAGCAGATTCTACTTCTGGTAGCCAGGTAGTTAAAGTGGCCACTGGGTCTCTAAAATCGTAGTTTTCAACATTTTCTTTCAGAGCCTTGTAAGCAGTCTCCGGGGTTGCCAGACCGATAAATCCTACCTTAACCCCGGCTTTATCAAGAATGACATAAGGCTCTGCCCATTCTACCGGCTCGCCCGTCCTTTTATCGTAGATATTGGCACAAACAAAGGTTAAGTTGCCATCATCAGCCCATTTAGTAATTCGCTCAATTCCCCAATCAAATTCGTGATTCCCCACTGCAGATAACTCAACTCCAATTTCTTTGAAAACGGCAGAAACTGGCTCACCATATAACAAATTAGACATGGCACTTCCCTGATAATTATCCCCAGCTGAGACAATAATAGTTCCTTCAGGATTCTTTGCCTGCTCAGTCTTTAAGGCATCGGCCAACTTTGCTGCCCCCACGTTTTTCCCAGAAGGAGCCAGGCTACCATGAAAATCATTAAAAGACAACACTACAATTTCTTTTTCTGCTGCAGAAACAAAAACTATTGAGCTCACTACAATTAAGCAGGTCAGTACAGAAATCATTAATCCTCTGCTAATTTTGACTCTAAACATATTAAACATATTATTAGATACCTCCTTAAATATTTTAAATTAATCCATATCAAAACTTTTCAAAAAATATTTCAGTAAATCACCTCCTTATTTATTTGCCACTCAATCTATATTATAAAGTAAATAAATTAAAATGATATCCCTAAAAGCATAAAAGCAGCACTATTACCTTTTCATTATAAATCTTTTTTTTGCTAAATTCTACTCTAATAATCTAATAGATAGACTGCTTTAGATGATTTCAAATAGAGAAAATAATCAACAATACCATCGGCAATTGCCTTAGCAATTTCATACTGATACTCGGGTTGGAGAAGGTACCAGTTATCATCAGGGTGCATCAAAAAAGCTGTTTCCACCAGCACACTGGGCAGCTGAGGGCATCTCAATACAGTAAGATCAGCTCTTTGCCATACCCTAGTGGGAGGAAGACCGGTCCTTTTTGCTAAATTAGCCAGCATAATTTCAGCCAGCTTTTCGTTATAATGATAATTATAAAGGGTCATGGGTCCGTGATAATTAATGGCATCAGCACCTTCGGCATGGGAATTGGCATGGATACTAATAAAAAGATCAGCTTTATTTTCTACGGCCATATCTATACGTTTTTGGACATTAACATTTATATCCTGGCTACGAGTCATAATAACCTGGGCTCCCTTTTCTATTAATAAGCCTTGCAGGAATTTAGCAATTTCCAGTACCACCTCTTTTTCATGAATATCACCGGGACCAATAGCTCCTATAGATTCACCGCCATGTCCTGGATCAAGCACTATTATTTTTCCCTGCAGAGAATTATATTCTGAAATATCTGGTAATTTTCTGATACTAATTACCAACTCAGTATCATCCCAGTAGTAATTAAATCCTGCTAAGAAATGATATAACTCAATATTGATGAGCACCGCTTCACTAGAGTCTTCTGGGGATAGAGTGCTCACCTCTATCGTCTTAACTGAAGAGGACTGTCCTTCAAAGATAATATTCTCACTTTTTTGCGCACCATAGAGAATTAACCTCAGTCCTTGAGATTCATCTTCTATTAAAAATGGGATTTGTTCCTGGCTATTAAGACGAATTTCTGTTTCTGTTTCCGTCTCTGTTAAGGATATTTTAGAAAGAGCAGTAAATGGCTTTTTTATTTCTCCTTTCACTTCCTGCACTTCCTTTTGGTGAATTAAATAATTTTCTTCTCCCAATTTCACCCGTAGGTATTCTCCAGCCTTACCGGAGATAACCAAGCGTGTTTTAGGTAACATATCAAAATTCATTACCTGGGTAAGCGCACCATCGCCACCCAGAGTAAAACCAAGCAGATTAAATGAATCTGCTCTAACTTCCCTAACCTGGTACATTCTGGTTCTACTGCCGGTAACCTCCACAATACGGGGCGGTATTCCAGAGGTAAAAATTATCCTGCCGGGCAATTCCCGGCTGACCTGGTTATTTGCTCTACGCAGAGTGACGGTAATAGCTTGAGGGGCACTCTCACCCAGTAAAGGAACATCTTCCTTCTTTACTAAGTAACTACCCATATACACCCCTTTCCCCTCTAAAGGTGATGGCAAGGCATCTAATTCCACCATTGTTATTTCCTGAGAATTATGACCAATACGAAATACTGCTTCCGCCTCAGGGCTTCCCTGCACAATCACCCTCAACCAATCACCTTCTCCGAGTACCTGATCCTGTTTTGGCACCACATTGGTAGCATGAATGGCCAGAGGATGAACAGGCATTTCCTGCCATACTGGCTGATAAATAACTTCCCTTTCTACGGAAGTTTCCTCTCCCTTTCTAGTAGCAGTAACTTTAATGGGAAATTCTCTGCCAGTGGGCACTTCTACCAGGGTAAGAAAATTTCCTGTTCGGTGATCAAATTTTTCCACCTCCACCTCATTAACAGTAACTTCTACTTCCTGAGCAGGAGTGGTAGAGCCAAAGACAAAAATGGGGTTGCCTCTTATTCTCTGTCCAGTTTGGCGAGGATAGGCTACCTTTAAGAAGGGCTTTTCCACTTTTTTCTGCCAGTTTCTTATTTTTTCTAAAAGTTCCAGGGAAAATCCTCTTTCATATACTTCCCTGGCTAAAACTCTCTGTTCATCGCCTGGTAGCTCTTCCAATAAATCAATAAATTCCATCTCGTTTTCATCCAGCTCCTCCAGAGAGGCAAGATAAAAGATAAAGATTGAGGGAAATTTACCCTCAATATATTCCCTTACCTTTATGGATGAGGAAAATGAGGTGAAGCTAATAAGGGACAGGGACATGATGAATGTTATTAGCAGTATTATTAACAATTTTAAAAAAATTACTCTTTTCATTTCGTTATTTATCCTCACCTACCAATATTACTGGGAAATAAGGGCATCAAATTTTTTTGTTTTCATACTTTCATCTTATAGTATATTGCTACTCTGTCAAATATTCTGGCCTAAAAAACTAATTTGACTACTCCTAACAGATAAGTTATGCTATATTTTAATATTGAAATATTTAAAAATTTCGAGCAGATACTTAGGAAACATTCTTTATTTAAATAAGTAAATAATTCTGAGTAGCTTTTAAGATAGAGCATAGTTCCCATTTAGACAAAAAGAAAATTTATTATAAAAATATTATAAATAAGATAGATTTTTTAAAAAGAATTCTCATAAAGGTGAAAAAATGAATTTCTTAGAGCTGGTAAAAACAAGACAAAGTGTTCGAGAATACCAAAATCGACCTGTTGAAAGAGAAAAAATTGAAAGATGCCTTGAAGCAGCTCGTCTGGCTCCTTCTGCCAGCAATATTCAACCCTGGAGATTTATAGTAATTGATGACCCAGCATTAAAGGAAGCGGTAGCCAGAAAAACTTTTAACAATATAGTTTCTTTTAACCGCTTTTCTCTTCAAGCTCCAGTTCTAATTCTAGTAATTTCAGAAAGACCAAATATTCTTAATAGAACCGCACAGGCAATTAAGAAAAAACCATTTAACTTAATCGATATTGGCCTGGCTACTGCAAATATCTGTCTTCAGGCAACTGAAGAAGGATTAGGTACCTGCATTTTAGGATGGTTTGATGAGGTTGGAGTAAAAAAATTACTTCACATCCCTCCATCAAAAAGAGTTGAACTTATTATCACGATGGGTTATCCTGCCTCCAGTGAAATTCGTGCAAAGAAACGCAAAGAAATAGACCAAATTAGAACTTATAATAAATACTAAAATACTCTTCTCTATTTCCCAAACATCTCTAAAATCCTGTTTGCATTTCTGGGAGCATAAGCATTAACATCATTATTAAAGAAGATAAATACCTGCTTACAGCCATAATCTATTCCACTCTTAGCAATTTCAGCAATCTCCTCCAGTTCTCTATCGGAATAGTCATAATTGTACCATCTCTTTTTACCATGGAGACGTATATAGCCAATTTCTGAAGTAAAACAGGGTACCAGTCTGGTCTTTGGTGAATCGACCATGCAATAAATAGCACCTATTTCTCTCAATAGCTCTTTAACCTCATCTGTTTCCCATTTCTCATTTCTAAATTCAACTGCTACTTTTTTCGGTTCAGCAAAGGATAAGAGAGCTTCAGCAAGAAGTTCAATATTATATGGGGTATTGGGAGCCAGTTGCAGTAAAATTAACCCAAATTTATTACCAAGGTTGGAGGTAGCTTTGGAGAATCTCTTAATAATTTCAGATGAGTTCTTCAAATAGTATCTATGGGTAATAACTTTTGGTGCCTTGAGCACAAAATAGAAATCCTCCAATACAGTATCTCGCCATTTTAGATAGGTGCTATCCCTAAACTCTCTATAAAAAGTCGCATTGACCTCCACAGCTGGAAACTTTTGACTGTAATAATTAAGCCATTTCTTTCTGGGTAGCTCTTCAGGATAGAAAACACCTTTCCAGCTGTCATAATTCCACCCTGAGGTCCCAACCAAATATGTTCTCATCTTAAATCCCTCTAACAAAAAACAAAACAAGGTCCAAAAACAAGGGAATGTTAAGCTAACTTTTTATTCTTGCTCCTCTGCTCCTCTAAGAATAAATATAAAAACAGCTCTGTAATAATATTTTATATTTTTAATGAGGTGTTGTCGAATAAAGAATCATCCTTATTCCCTGTTTGAGCCTGTGTCAATTTTCCTATCTTATCAGTTGCTTTCAGCCCTGAACCGGTAAGGATAACTACGGTAGATTCGGTCTCTTTGATAATATTTTTACTAAATAATTGAGCTAACCCGGCAGTAGCTACCGCACTGGTGGGCTCAATATAAAAACCTAATTTAATTACTTTGGGTAAGCTATTCACAATTTCCTTTTCCTCTACAGCAATTATTTCTCCATTACTTTCTCTAATTACAGAAAGAACTTCTCTACCACGAATGGGGAAAGCGGAGCTAATCCCTTCCGCCATAGTTTCTTTCTTCTCAATTTTTACTGGATCTGATAATCCGTGGTAAAATGCCTGATAAAGTGGTGCACAGTTAGCAGCCTGCACAGCAAAAATACGGGGTACTTTTTTGATTTCCCCGGCAGTTTTTAGTTCATTGAAACCTAAGTGGCATCCCAATACCAAACTACCCTGACCGGCAGGTACAATAATATTGTCTGGCACTTGCCAGAGCAATTGTTCCCAGATTTCAAAAGCAATGGTCTTAATTCCCTGCAGAAAATAAGGATTCCAATTATGACTGGCATAGTAATGTTCACGAGCTGCTTGTATGGCAGCAATGGATGTATCTTCCCTACTACCTGATATTTTTTTTATTTTAGCTCCGTACATTTCAATCTGAAGTAGCTTACCAGCAGAAGTATATTCCGGAACATAAATTTCACACTTTATTCCAGAGTAAGCACAGTAAGCAGCGAGGGAGGCCCCTGCATTACCCGATGAATCTTCTATTACTCTGGTTATATTTCTGCCCTTTAATTTACTGATAAAAAAAGAAGTACCCCTATCCTTAAAGGATCCGGTAGGAGAGATAAATTCTAATTTAAATAAGATTTTACGTCCTTCAAGTAATGCCGGAATAAGAGGGGTCATACCTTCACCGAGGGAGGTAATATTCTCTTTATTTACTCCCGTTAAAGCTTCCCAATATCTCCATATGGTATTATCTCTAACCTTAATTTTTTCTTTGGGAAAACTAAGCTGCTCAGAATAAAGATAACTAAAAGGAGTTCCACAATTACATCTCCATAGATGGGTATCTTCTGGATAATATTTCTGACAATGACTGCAATAAAACATTTTTAATTTTTCTAAACCTTCTTTCTGTATTTTCTATCCTGTTATATTTATTTTTCATTATTATTTTTTTGTAGTAACCATATTAATTTGCATCAATAGAAGTCCATTGGCTCAAAATACCCTGCATATTTTTTATTAAATTTAATTATATTCATGATTTTATCATAACATTAAATATAATAATTATTATGATAATCTTAAATTCTGCGGAGTTGGCAACCTCCTAAGAATTTCTTCCTATATTACTGGATGATTTAACAGATTACAATTATAGATAAGGTCTCAAAAATTTAATTGCTTTCAGGATGTCTTCCCTCTGCTGTTCCCCTATTATCTCCCGCTCTATGATTATAGGGCCTTGAAAACCTTTCTCTTTTAATCTGGAAATCAAGAGAGGAAAGTCAACTTTACCATTTCCAATAGGAACTTCAATTCCTAAGTTCTCATCACGATTTGGCCAGATGGCATCCTTAGCATGCATACCCCTTACATATTCCCCCAGTATTTCCACCGCATCAAGAGGATGTGCCATGCCATATAAAATCAAATTCGCTGGATCTAAATTCACATAAGCATTGTCACCAATATCTACTATTATTCTCTTCAGTGTTGACGGTAATTCCTGCCCTGTTTCAAAACAGAATGTCTGACCATTTCTCCGACAATACTCCACAAGTCGCTTCATAGCTGGGACAAATCTCAAATATAATGGACTCTTCTCATCATTTGGTATAAAACCAACATGAGAAGTAATGCTCTTTATCCCTATCTCATAAATCATATCTGAAAACTTTTCGGCTAATTTAATTCTTTTGGTACGATACTGTTCGGGGATAAAACCAACTGTGGAGGCACCTTCAGTTGTTCTATTATAAATTTGTCCCTCAAAGGTTAAAAAAAATGAACTTATTTTAATACCAAACTCTTCTGAGGCTTTTTTTATATCTTTCGGTCTTAGCTTATCTATTATACATTCTGCAGTACAGGAAACTTGACAGGTTCTAATTCCTAATTCAGCTACATCCTTAAAGCTTTTGTTTATATCTGTTTTTTCATTTATGAGAACTATTACCCCCAGTTCCATCTTCATAATAAAATCTCCTTACCAGTTTCAGCTGATTCTATTTCCCGGAAAACAATCTCTAAAGATGCCTTCGCATCTTGAGATGTTACTCTTTCCGGGAATTGATTATTCTGCAAACAATCAGTCCAGTATTTATCCTCATTATAGTAAGCATCAGGTACAGAAATATTTCCACCGGTATCAATGGAATCTATTTTTATCCTGGTAATATTCACTTGTTCAGATTTACTTTTCTGGTAAACTGTCAGTGGCTGATTTTTTGAATTATATTCTAAAATAGTTCCGTCTTCAAATACACCTCTTATGGCCTGTAAAAATCCAAAAGATTCTTCTACCCAGCTACCCTCAGCACTGACTATGGTATCATTAAATTTATAAATTGTGCAAATATGCTCCCAGCTATTATTAGCTTTTCGTCCTACGGAATATACTGAATTAGGTTTCCCTAAGAGATAATAAATATAGTCTGTATCATGTATATGCAGGTCTAGAGCAGCACCTCCACTTCTCTTTGGGTCAAAATACCATCCTTGCCATCCAAAGGTGGGCTGTGATGCCAGACGAGTACAGGTAAGCTTCGCCAGTCCGCCATATATTCTAGAATCTACTATTTTTTTAAACTCAACATACTCAGGCCAGAAACGCAATACCATACCAATCATCAATTTTACTCTTGCCTTCTCAACCTCTTCAATCATTTCTACTGCATCTTTCATTGAAAGTGCAAATGGTTTTTCACAAAATACATGCTTACCAGCTCGAGCCGATTTTATTACCAATTCTTTATGCAAATAAGTAGGAAGCAAAATACTAATGGCATCAACTTCTGAATTATTTATTAATTCATCTACCTTATCAAATATTCTGGCTCCAGTTAAATTAGCAATTTCCCGTGCTCTTTCCCTTTGAATATCTGAAATAGCAACAACACTCACATTTTCTAAAGCTCTATAGCAGTTAGCATGCATTTTCCCCATATATCCACCACCAATAATACCGATCTTTATCATAGTGCTTCTTTCTCTAATTTCTTTACATTACATTCATTTATTTAAATTTTAGATTATTATAAAGAAAATCTTAATTTTTTCTCTTTCAGATACAACCATATCCTTATAATTTATCAAATTAATATCTTAATCATTACCTATAATTTTAATTACTCTTATTTTTTATGTGTTTTAACCACATAATTTGATAAGGTGCCAGAGTTATCTTCTCTTCTATATTCACTATACTTCCAGAAATAATATCAACCAATTTCTTATTAAGTAATATGTCTTCCTGTTCAGGCAATAATAATTCTTGCTTTCTACCAGTAATATTATTTAAGACAACGACCTTTTCCTGGCCATCAGGGGACATTCTAATAAAAGAAAAAACACCTGTTATCAAATTTAATATTTTTTGGTCTCCACAGGGATGAAAGGCTTTTTCTTTTCTCCTTTTTTTAATTAATTCTTGAAAGGCAGTAAAGACCTTATATGATTTTGACCTCTCATTGGATAACTCTCTCTCTAAAACACTTACTTCAAATTTTTTCCTATTGATAGTCCTTTTTTGCCCGGTATTCTTTACACCTTCTAAATAATTATCCGTTCCGAATAAACTGTGAACATAAATTCCAGGCACACCCACAAATGATAATAATATAGATTGAGCAGCTATAAATTTCTTAATATTCAAATCATCACTATTTTCAGGTTCTGCAATAGCATCATAATAAGTGATGTTTAACTCATAAGCCTCTCTTTGACTATTACTAGTAGTTACATATGATACAAAACCACCCCTTCTTTGTACTAAATCGACCAATTCATTAATTTCTTTATCTGTCAATATTCCTTTGACCGGCCTTACTCCTATGCCATCGTGAGAAGCCAATAAATTAAAATAGCTTTTCCCTTTATGGTAAATAATCAAAGATTTTGCCCATTCTGCAAGCCTTGTTGCATTACCAGTATGAAAAGTATACAGTACTAAAAGAGGTAAGGGAAATTGATAAATTAGTTGAGCTTCATTATTATTTTCTCCCAAATATTTTATATTTTCCTGGTAAGGCACATTAGTCTCAGTTAGCAATAGAACATGGGGAAAAATTTCATCCAAGATAGTTCTAAATAACTGAACTATCTTGTGTACCTCTTCTAAATTTAGACAACTGGTTCCAATTCTTTTCCAGGTATGTCCAATGGCATCCAACCTAATTATTCTGGCATTTTTAGTTGCATAAAATAAAAGTAGCTCAATAATTTCCAACAGGACTTTTTCATTTTTATAATTCAGATCTATCTGATCAGCACTAAAAGTCGTCCAAAGATATACCTCCTCTCCTTTACACTTAAATTTAGTAAATAAAGGGTGTGCTCTTGCTCTTACCACACAAGATGTATCAGTATTTTGATTAACCTTAATAAAGTAATGTTCATATTCGGGGTTACCTCTTAGATACTCCTTAAACCAGTGACTTTCTGATGAAACATGATTTACTACCGCATCAAATACTAAACCAAAATTTTTACCAATATTTTTAATATCATCCCAGTCTCCCAAAGCAGAATTTACTTTTCTATAATCAATAACGGAAAAACCATCATCAGAAGAATAAGGATAAAAAGGTAATAAATGTACCAGAGAAAATGTATCAGTAAAATATTTTTTCAAAAATTTTTTCAAAGTTAACAATGCTCGTTCACCAGGAAGCCTAAAGTTATCAGCATAGGTTATAAACGCTACATCTTTTTCACTTAGAAAGCCTTCTCCTTTAGATGGAAAAGAAGAAATCCGGTGGTATCTATCAAGTAATTTTTCAATTTCCATTATTATCTTTTTGCTTTTCTCTGCTCCATAAATAAATATTAATTTTTCTTCAATTTTTTTACGATTCTTTATGGTTAGGAACATAATCTTTTTACCTTCATTTAACTAATGTTTATACAATCCTTTCCTAAGACGATTTTAAATTATGTTAAATTCAAGAATTAAATAGAGACTCCAAATATTCTCTTAAAGTGGTAAGTGAATAAAATTGTTTACCTAAACTAAAATTATGCTCCACTATCTTTTGACGGTAAGGTAAATCAGTAAGTAGCCTTATCGCTTCTTGTGATGCTTCTCTTATATAAGAATAGTCTATTTTATTTAAGCCCCAAATGTCTTTTCCAATTAACCTGTTACCAAGGGATATTACTTTAAATCCAGCTGGCTTAATATCCTTTCTATATACCTCGTACTCAAATAACACTATTGGAAGCTTTGCCCTTATGGCCTCTAATAATTGATTCCCCCATCCTTCATACAGGCTTGGATAACTGACTAAATCAGCAAATACATAGGTATCCCATAAGGAATAAATTTTTCTTTTATTTTCAATCTTTCTTTTGGCATCAACTAGGTCATTTATAAATAAAGCATTGATATTATCTTCCTTAATCTTTTCTTCTAACAATTTGAAATAATCTATATCTTCTATTAAATTAGGGAAGACTAACACAACTCTGCTTTTTTTATCAACCACCCTTTTATCATATAATCCTTTTTCTTTCATCAGCAATAGGTTTTCAGGTTTCGCCAATTCTTTTACTAGATCAATTGCTAATTCAATTCCTTTACGAGGAACAATTCGGGTTGCCTGAAGAATGACAATATCTCTTTGATTAAGGCCCAGGGCCTTCTTAAAGTTATAGTTATAATCATCAGCTTTCCATTCTAGTCCTTCAAAATCTAAAATATTTGGTATCACTGTGGAATGAATCCCTCTCCTCTTTTTCAATTCATCCTGAGCAAGTGAATTGATTACAGTATGATTAATTAATTTATGTCTGGGAGGGTAATAATTATCCAGAATATCCCTGATTACTTTGCAGGTAGGATAATTAAAACAGGGTCTTTCCCAAAAAAAATCATGATTATGAGATACAACCTTAATGCCTGCAGAATCAATTATCCTATACAGAGCAATGGCAGCAGGAATATTTAAAGGCAGAGACCAAATATTTTCTATGTCTAATAATTCAATTGAAAATTCTTTGAGGAAAGAATATATTTTTTCTTCAATCTCACTGGCAATTTTATGTATTTCCTGGCATAGTGCTTCTTCAGAAGGAAAATCATTGAGTAATTGGAAAGAATTGCGATAAATTCTATTTATTTCGTGAGAGTCACAGCCAAGTTGGGGAATTACAGTAACCTCTGGATTAGAACTCTGTCCAGCAAGGAGGTATATTGTATGACCTATTTTCTCCAAAACATTCTTCCATTTTTCAATTTCCAAAGATACGCCATCGGTGTATCCTATCCTAAAATGACAGATAGCTATCCGAGACAAGGATAAATTCTCCTATATATCAAAGACAAGATATTCAAGGGGAATTCTTCCCCTTGAAATCCCTTTAAAGAAAATACAATTCCAAGAAATTCTATCTTGTCTTTAATATTTTTATAATAAATTTTATTTTAGCCTAAAGTATAATAATTATTATAATTATACTCTATTTTAAAATCTAAATTAGCATATATTGTTCCTTATTTAAAAATAACATTAGCCCTTCATGAATTTCCAGAGTATATACAAAATTCATTGAAGAATAAAGTAAAAAAAGTAAATATTTTCTATTTTCTATAAATTAATTTTTTAACTAAAAAATTGCCTTATGGGAATCTTTTTCAAACAGATGGATCTTGGAAAGATCAATCAATGCCTCGAGCTCTTTACCTTCTTCTACTTTCAAGTCACCCGGTGCCTTTATTCCCAGTAATCCAAATTTCTGCTCAAGATGAATAACAGTATCTGACCTTAGTAATTCTGCAAAATACACTTTTCCTCTGATAGATGCTACTTTCTCTACGGGCTTATTACTTGCTACATAAATATGTTCCGGTCTAATACCAAGGATGTATTTGCGCTTATCTGAAAGTCTGGATACCCTCTCTTTAAATATATCCAATAACAGAATTTCTAAACCCTTTGTCGTTAAATATAATTTATCATTTTTATTTACTATTTCAACCTCTATAAAATTCATTTGGGGTGAACCTATAAATCCAGCTACAAAGGTATTAACTGGATTATGGTATATTTCGTTGGAACTGCCAAATTGTTGAACTACGCCCTGCTCTAGAACAGCAATACGATCACCCATTGTCATTGCTTCCACCTGGTCATGAGTAACATAGAGGGTGGTAACTTTCAGTTTTTCCTGTAACTTCTTAATTTCGGCACGCATCCGAACCCGCAATAGCGCATCCAGGTTTGATAATGGTTCATCCATCAATAACACTTTAGGCTCCATGACAATAGATCTGGCAACTGCTACGCGTTGTCTTTGCCCGCCGGATAGCTGAGTAGGATAGCGATCCAATAGATTATCTATACCTAGAAGACTTGCTGCCCAGGCAACTTTTTCCTGTATCTTAGATTGAGAATGTTTTTTAATTCTTAAAGGAAAGGCAATATTACTCCTTACAGTCATATGAGGCCATACAGCATAATTCTGAAAGACCATGGAAATATTTCTATCTTTAGGAGAAAGATAGGTAATATTATCGTCATCAAAAAATACTTTACCTGCTGTGACTATTTCTAATCCAGAGATACAACGTAATAAAGTAGTTTTACCGCAGCCGGAGGGACCAAGCAATACCACAAACTCACCGGGAATAATTTCCAGATTGATATCATTAACCGCTTTTACTTTATCAAAATATTTCTTTAAGCCTTCAATTCTAACCTTAACCAATCTTTCCACCTCTCATTCTCTTATAAGGTTCAGAAGCCTATAAACATTTATTTGAGGGAGATACCCCACATGGTAACTAGATGTTTTCTGACAAAGAAAATGAAAACCATTGCCGGTACAGCCATAATAAACCCGGCAGCAAATTTAATGTAATCAGGTGAAGCCATCGCTGTTTTTAGAATATGAGCTGGCAGTGTCCGATTTGTTAAAGTCAAGATAGTTGCAACAAATACCTCATTCCAGGAAATGTTAAAAGCAAATATTGCTGACGCTGCTAAACCGGGCAAGACAAGTGGAATAGTAATATGAAAGAATGCCTGGATACGGGAAAGACCAAAAATCATGGCCGCTTCTTCATATTCCACAGAAACACCGGATAGAATGCTGGAAAAGATAAGAATAATAATTGGTAATACCATGGCAGTATGTGCTAAAGAAGTACCCCATGTTGAATCACTAATTCCTATTCTCATAAAAATAATCAGTAAAGGCACTGCTAACACCATTAAAGGAAACATTTTAGTAACCATGCATAACAACTTTAAAAAATTCTTACCCGGGAAGACATATCGTGATAACGCATAGCCGGCAGGTAATCCAATGAGAAAACTCAGCAACATTGTTATTCCTGCTACCGAAAGGCTGTTTATAATCGCTTTCCATGCTTCAAGGCCAAAAAAAAGTGATTCAAAATGATGTAACGTAAAATGCGTGGGAATAACTTTTTCAAATTGGTAGTAATCATCAGAAGAGGCAAAAGCGGATAGGGTAATTAGCACCAGGGGAGTCAGAAACCATATTAAAATAATCACCACAATGAAAATAGTAATCAGTGGCCTTATCCTTAAGAGAAGAGGAATTTTTTGACTGTTCATATTTTCTCTCCATCATCTTTACTTCACAAATTTGAATTTACACTTCGAGATGTTTAGTTTTTAAAAAGGTAAGATAAATCCAGCTAATGAGTATACAGATAAGCGCGATAATAAAACCATAGGTTGCTGCAATGCGAAAATTGCTGAGCTCTGCCTGTTGATAGTAGACCTCGCCCGCCAAGACGGGTATATCTCTGCCAGAAAGGAGCCAAACTACCCCAAAAATCTGAAAGGCAAAGAGTGTTCTGATGAGTAGTGCAGACTGCAAACTAGGCATAGTAAGGGGCAAAGTTATATGAAAAAATTTTTGCCAGCTGCTGAATCCAAACACATCAGCTGCTTCAAAGTACTCCTTACTGATAACCTGTAGACCGGCTAATAGAATAACGAATACTAAAGGTGTTGCTCTCCATAATTCCGTCAGCACAACCACCCAAAAAGACCGTGAACTTAAACCTAACCCAAAAAAATAAAAGGGTGTCTCAATAAGTCCAGAGTTTATTAAAATTTTATTTAAAAACCCATGTGAAGAAAAGATATTGTAACTCATCAAAGCAGCCGAAACATCGCTTAGGGCTAAAGGTATGCAAATAATGTAAAGAACAATCATATACCCTTTGAATCGGCTATTCACAAAAAGTGCCAACAAGAAGGCCAGAATTACTTGTAATGGTACGATGACAATCAATAAATACAGGGTATTTTTTAAGGCCTTCCAGAAGATGGGATCCTGGGTTAAAGTAATAAAATTGGCCAAACCAATATCGCCTTTTTCAGAGGTAAAAACAAGTTGAAAAGTTTTTACTAAAGGATAGCCAACAAATCCGGCTAAATACAACAATGCAGGAAGAAATAGTAAATAGGGCAGCCAATTCCCCTTTTTTTGACTTAAAGATATCACATTTCTTCTCCTTTTCTAAAAGAATACACCTCCCTCCAAGTAAAAGTTTACTTTTTACCAGAAGGAAGGCGTATAGTTATCCCAGGTTACAATTACACCAGTGGAACACCAATTTCTTTAAAGATTGCTCTTAATTTATCTGCAAGAGATGTAATGGTTGTATTAATATCCGCACCTTCAACAACGATCCTGGTAAAGGCATCTCGATAAGCTGCTGAAAATTCACCAGCTTTTGCTCCAAGGCTTGGTATCATTGATATAATTGAATCTGGGGCTCCTGACTGAGTTAATACTCCATTAGTCAAAACTTTAAGCGCTCCTTCAGGAATTACTCCTTCTGCCTCTTGAATGGTTGGGAAGAAACCAATATTTTCAAGCATCTTAACCTGAATAGCCGGGCTAGTCAGATAATCAATTAATTTTACCGCATTATCTCTCTGAGGGGCTCCGGTAGGAATTGCCAGTCCTACAGCTACTGTTATATATCCTCTACCTTGAGGCCCTCTAGGGCAAGGAACAATAGCAAAATCTTCCGGTTTTTCAATTACAGCATTTTTAATTCTGGCCGTATGATCCCAGGCGATAAGTACTTCTTCTTTAAGCAATGGCTCATCCATCGATTCCCAGACAGAACTAGATGGATGGATATATGGTCGAAGTTCTTTAAGATATTCCCATAATTGAACTGCTCTTACACTATCAAATGCAGCAGCCTGATAACCAGTGAATGAAGGATAAATAGAGCCATGCAAGAACCTATGCCATAAACCTTTCGGACCCATCGGGAAACCAAGCTTTGGTACTTTGAATTCCTCATTAAGTTTTTTTGACCAATTTAAGAGTGCTTCATAAGTCCATTTTGCACTTGCACCGGTTATATCCTCAATTTTCAATCCCTCTGGCAAATATTGAAATGCCTTTTTATTAATTGCCATCACAAATGTTGCCTGCATCCACGGTACATAAATCTTTTTATCACCTAAAATGGAATAATCTGCCAATGACTTAATAAACGTTCGATCGGGCAAGGTAATCCCGCTGAGATCATCGAGCAAACCATTGGTATTCATTAAATCAAGTCCGCCATGTAACTCACCAATAAGGGATATGGTTACTTTTTTGGCAAATACTTCAGCAGTGAGACGGGTAAACAGGTCAGGATATTCCATGGGTATAAATTCTACATTTATACCGGAATCGTCAGTAAACCCTTTTAGTAAAACACTTTTAGCAAATAATTGCTCAGCAGCCGGGACCATTTGTGTGGATGCAAAGTTTAGTGCTTCCTGTGCATATACAGATGTAGTTAAGAGCATACATAAAAGCAGTAGGACAACCAATTTTTTTAACATTTTAATTCCTCCTTTTTGATATTTATAATATAATGCAGTTTATATTATAATAATATTTCTTAGTTCTATCACCTCCTATTATCATTATTAGAGATAAATTAACTTAGCAGCAAAAATGGTGGCTCTGTATTAATCATTGAATTTACTATAGATTTTAAGTTCACTAAGTTGGTTTTATAAATTTTAATTTCTTTTCTTTTAGTACTTTTATTTATTGTTTACATAATAACATCTCAATTAATTTCTGTCAATACGACGAATTGGCTCACCAAAAAAGTACTCCAAATATTATCGATGCCTTACCAAAAAAGTACTCCAAATTATTTTCATTATAGGCTAATCTCCTCTAGATATTGGAAGAATAAAAAATCTTTCATATAGAGGGAGTGAAATTATTAATCATTCGCAGTTAAGGAAATATTACATTTCTTTATTAAAACTTCTAAGATAAAAGATAATAGAACTAAAAAATAACATTAAACCCAATAGAATCCAGCTGAGATCGTATGCTCCTCTAAAATCAGCAATAAAACCAAATATTAGAGGTGATACCAGTATACCAGTTCGAGTAAACAACAAAGACATACCTACAGCAGCTCCAACTTGTTCTTCTCTCACCATTTCTGAAACAGATGGGAAAAAAATGCCGTCCCAACCTCTGCCAGAAAATCCAGTTAAAAATGCTAAAGAAAACAAAATTGGAAGAGAGAAAATAATTCTCTTTAAAAATAGACCAAAGAATAAGGTTGTGAGAAGAAATATGAAACTCAAAATTAAAAAAGTTTTCTTACGGTCAGCATTCAGAAATTTATCGCAAAACGCGCCCCAAAATAACCTTCCAAAGATGCTTCCGAATTGAACAAATGCAAATCCAGCACCTGCTATAGTCTCTACCAAACTATAATCTAGATATAAAAATAAGGTAAAATGAGTAAGAATTGCCCCCTCTGTAGACCCCAGAAAAAATCCAAAAACTGAAATAGTTAATAAATTTCTATTTTTAATTAAATGACGAAACCCTTTCCAAAAAGATATTTCCTGTTCACTTTTTTCTTTAAGGTTATTCTGTGCTTTTTCTCTATCCTTATAGAGTAAAAAAATAAGTAATCCACAGAATAAAATGAAAAAACCAGGAATGAGAATAGATTTACGCCAACCAATCAAGATCCCCAAAACAGGTAAGAGACTGGCCGCCAGAGCTCCACCGATGGGAAAAGAAGTACTCCAAATTCCAGTAGCCGTGCTTCTCCATTTTGGAGAAAACCATTCTGTAATGCCCTTGTTAGCCGCAGAAGGATTGATACTCATTCCCACACCAGAAAAAGCAGCTAATATGAGTAAAAAAGTAAAATTAGAAGCCATAGAATGGAGAATAAGAAAAAATCCTACCAAAATAATCCCGGAAATCATCCCCCATTTTGTGCCTTTGAGGTCCACCAATCTTCCGCCAAATATGCTGAAAATTGAAGAGGTAAGATAAAGGCAAGTGCTATAAAAGGCTACCTGAACCCTGCTTAAATCGAATTCAGCTTGCAAAAAAGGGAAAAGAGAAGAAACACCATCCCGATAAATACCCATAGCTATAGATGAAAGTGATATAACTAATAATACCTGCCAATTAAAATACTTTTCTTCTCTATCTTTATTGTTACTGATGTTCATTTCTATTGATATCTTATTTCAGGAATAGTATAAACAAGATATTCAGGGGAGGTATCCCCTGAAACCCCTCAATTATCAGTATTGAGTATCTAGTATTTAGTATATAGTATTTAGTTTAAATGTTAGTTAAAAAATAAAGAAAAATTCCTTTTCAAGAAATGCATATCTTGTTTTGCTAAATTTTTTATAACAAATCAATCCTTTATATTTAGGTATCGGAATTATTGAAATTCCGATACCTAAATATATTGTTTCTTATCTAAAANNAATTCCGATACTATAAAATATATTGCTCGTTAACTCTGTATTACTGATAAATTTTACCATTAATTTCAAGTATAAACTATCCTCCTCAAAATATAATAAATTCCAGAGCTAAAACCAGAGAAATTTCTACAGCAAAAAACTCCCTACAAAATATTGACACAGATAAGGCAATTCGAAATATTGACATAATAGGATAGATCGGGTATGGTTATTACATATTATAGTAAAATATTTTATATAACCGGTAAAACCGGACAAAATAAATAAAGGAGTGAGCAGTTATGATTATTGGTACTTTATCAGAATGTGAAAGATATTATTGTTTTGGAGAAGGTTTCAGGAAAGCCTTTGAGTTTTTAAAAAACAATGATATCAGAGAAATGGAACTGGGACGCCATGATATAGATGGAGATAAGGTTTTTATCCTGGTGCAGGAATATGTTTCCAAGACCATTGACAATTGTGGTCTTGAGGCTCACAGTAAATATACTGATGTTCACTATGTTGCCGAAGGTTTTGAGTATTTAGGCTATAACTGTCTGGAACGCGCCGGAAAACCGATTATTGAGTATGACCCTAAAGCAGATGCAACATTCTTTGAAAAAGAATGCCAATATATACTTCTCCAGAAAGGAGATATTGCTATTGTCTTCCCTGAAGATGCCCATATGCCACAAAAAAGGGCATTAGTGCCCACGATTGTGCGCAAAGCCTGTATCAAAGTTTTAGTTGAACAATAAGAAGATATAAGAAATTATAGGGTATAATTTTTTAAAAATTTGGCTAACATAATTTATTGTACCTTGTCCAGGACAGGAAATACTGTAAAATTCTTGCTATCTTGCTAACCAACCACCATCAACGGGTATAATTGCTCCATTTAAATAGTCAGATGCCGATGAAGACAAAAATACGGCAATTCCTTTCAAGTCTTCAGGGGTACCCCATCTACCGGCTGGAATCCTACTCAAAATTTCAGCACTTCTCTTCTTATCTTCCCTAAGCGCTGCTGTATTGTTGGTTGCCATATAACCAGGAGCAATAGCATTGACATTAATTTTATATTGTGCCCATTCGTTTGCCAGAAGACGGGTAATACCCATGACACCACTCTTACTAGCAGTATAGGATGCTACCCGAATACCCCCCTGAAAAGATAACATCGAGGCAATATTAATAATTTTACCTGGTGAATTCTGCTTAATAAATTGTCTACCTGCAGCCTGGCAAAAGAAAAATACCGTTTTCAGATTAATATCTAATACTTCATCCCAATCCTTTACAGAAAATTCCAAAGCATCTTCTCTACGGATAATACCGGCATTATTTACCAGAATATCCAACTTACCGTATTCCTGGATTACTCTTTCTATAATTCTATTAATAGTAATAGGCTCTATAGAAAGTAGATTTTCTTCCATGTAAAGAAATTTTCTACCTTGATCTTTAACCGCTTTTTCAGTTTGCATTGGGTTTGCCTTATAATCTACTCCGGCAATATCTGCTCCAGCTTCAGCCAATCCAATTGCCATTCCCTGACCAAGACCGGTGGTACAACCGGTAATTAAGGCTATTTTATTTTCTAATCTAAAATCATCAAGAATCATATAATTCCTCCTTATTAATTATTTTTATTTCAAATCATCCATACCTACATTATCCATGTCATCAAAATCTTGATTTTCACCGACCATTCCCCAGATAAAGGTGTAATTGCTGGTACCAACCCCAGAATGAATAGACCAGCTTGGTGAAATAACAGCTTCCTCATTTCTTATAGTTATATGCCTTGTTTCGCCAGGGCGTCCCATTAAATGAAATACCACACTTTGATCTGATAGATTAAAGTATAGATATACCTCTATTCTCCGTTCATGAGTATGGCAGGACATAGTGTTCCAGACATTACCGGGGTTTAAGATAGTCATGCCCATGACTAATTGGCAACTTTGAACCCCATTAGGATGAATATATTTATAAATTGTTCTTTCATTGGATTCATTTATTGAACCTAAGTGATTGGCTTCTACTGAGTCAATTGCTATTTTCGTGGTAGGATGGATACAGTGAGCAGTAGCACTGTTAAAATAAAACTTGGCCGGGTTTTTGATATCTTGACCAGAAAATATTATTTCCCGGCATCCCATACCAATATAAAGTCCATCTTGTTTTTCCAGAACATATTTTTGCCCATCTACCGTTACCAATCCTTTCCCCCCAATATTAACAATCCCCATTTCCCGACGTTGTAAGAAGTAATCAGCTTTTATCTCTCTTCCTGCTTCCAATACCATTGGTTCTACTGTAGTAAGCCCGCCAATAATAATTCGGTCATTATGACTATAAACCATATTAATCTTACCTGGTGTAAATAAATTTTGAATTAAAAATTCCTCTCGGATAAGTTCGGTATCATAACTGGTAAAATCATCTGGATGAATTGCATATCTAATCTCCATTGGTATTTATACCTCCACATTTATTAAATATTGAATTAAAAGTAATTTCCACTTGTTAAAGTTAATTTGTTTATTTTACCCTATTAGATTTGGTAAAAACATAGTAAGCCAGGGAATAAAGGTAACCAGCAATAGAACAATAATCATGGATGGCCAGAACGCAAAAGCTGATTTAGCTGCCTCTTCCATGGTAATTTTCCCAACTGCACAACCAGTAAAAAGACCGGCACCAACAGGAGGTGTGGTCAACCCAATTCCCAGATTAACTAAAAGCACTATACCAAATGTTTCGGCACTCATTCCCAGTGTCTGAACAACCGGCAATAGTACTGGAGTAACAATAACAATAAGAGGAGCTACATCCATTACCATCCCCAGGAAAAGCAATAGTAAATTTATCAATAGAAAAATTAAGACTGGATTATTGGTTAGACCTAAAAAGAAATTAGTTACTATAGTAGGAATTTTTAAATAGGTAATTACCCAGCCAAAAGCTGAAGCAGACCCTATTAAAAAAAGCACACAAGCAATGGTTTTTACGCTTTCAATAGCTAAAGGCCATAAATCTTTAAATTTTATTTCCTTATAGACAAAAATAGCAAGGAAGGAAGCATATAGTACTGCTACGGCAGATGCCTCAGTAGCAGTAAAGATACCAAAAGCAATTCCACCCACAATAATAAAGGCAGATAGAATGCTAAGTAAACCATCAAAAATTATTTTAAGGGATTCTCTCAATGGTGGTCGCTTTTCACGAGGATAATCATTTTTTAATGCTATGATATAACTGGTTATCATAAGTCCCACGCCTATCATTATTCCAGGAATATATCCTGCCAGGAAGAGACGAGCCACAGAAACACCACCAGCTGACATGGCAAAAATAACCATATTATGACTGGGAGGGATAATAATTCCCTGGACCGCTGAAGCAACTGTAAGAGCAGTTGAAAATCCCCGGTCGTAACCCTTCTCCTCCATCATGGGAATCATAATAGGACCTGTTGAAGAAATATCAGCAATTGCAGAACCAGAAACACCACCAAAGAACATCGATTCTAAACAGTTAACCATAGCTAACCCGCCACGAAAAGGGCCTACAATGATATAGGCAAAATCAACAATTCTTTTGGCAACTCCTCCTTTAGCCATAATAGAACCGGCCAGAACAAAAAGCGGTATGGCAATTAAGGGAAAGGACTGAACACCAGCAGCAATCCTCTGAGCAACCATAACGGGAGGCAACCCCATTTGCCAGGTTGTCAACATAGCTGAAATTGCCAGACAGAAAGAAATTGGTACTCCTATTATTAATAAAATCATGAAAGATAAAGCCAAAACTAATATAGGCGACATAGTTAACCTTTCTATTTTATTTCATCTCTTTGATAAAATTTTATTATGGCTTGCATAATTTTTAGTAAAGAAAAAATAACCATAAAAGCAGTGGAAATGGGAATGATTAAATATGTACAACCAATAGGGATATTCGTTGCCGATAACTTACCACTCATAGTTTTCTTAACCAGAGTAATACCGTAATCAAATAGTAATAAGGAAAAACTGCCCATGATTATATAGTTAATGATGTTAATGATTTTTCTCATTGTGTCTGGAAATTTTTCTATGACAAATCTTAATCCAATATGTGAATCAGTCCAGATAGCCCCTGATGCTCCCAGAAAAGCAATCCACATCATCCCTGTTATAGATATTTCTTCTGCCCAGAATGCACCGGTATTTAATACATACCGGGCAAAAACCTGCCAGCTGACTAATATAGTCAACATAATAATTAGAAAAGCGGTAATTCTGGTGGTAATTTCCTCGATTCTATTGAATATTCTTTTTATCTTTTCCAATACAGGTCCCCAATTTTTAGAATATTTAGGGTTAGCCATATTGGAAATATGGCTAACCCAGGTAAGCTTAGTAATATAAGTTATATCTTTGCTGACTAAAGATTAATATTCGGCAAAAGAATTAATCAGATCCATACCAATAGTCTGGCCATATTTTTCATAAATCGGTTTAACAATTTCCTGGAACTGAGTAATGTCGTCAACTTCATTGAAGATCATTCCTTTTTCTTCCAATTGCTTTTTAGCCTCTCCAACGAAATCTGCCCATTTTTGATTTTGATATGGTATTGATTTTTCTGCTGCTCTCAAAATTCCTTCCTGTATATCAGCAGGAACTGAGTCAAAAAGGTCTTTCCTCATAATCAAGATATCGGGAATGGAAGTGTGCCTGGTATAAGAGTAATATTTACAAACTTCCTGCATATTGAAGGATAAAACAGTTGGTTCATTGTTTTCCCAGCCATCGATTACGTTCTGCTGAAGAGCTACATATACCTCAGATTGTCCCATGGGTACAGCGGTGGCACCAAAAGCATTAATAGTATCAATTAAGGGTGCACTTTCCATAACACGTATTTTTAATCCTTTCAGATCAGCAGGAACTCTAATAGGACGTACTTTTGTAGAGATATTTCTAAAGCCGGCATCATAAAAAGCTAATCCCTTAAAATTACTTTTTTCTAAGTCTTTCATTAATTGTTGCCCGATAGGCCCTCTCATAACAGCATGTTGATGTTCTAAATCTCTAAAAATAAAGGGCAGACTTACTACCTGTAAAGACTCAGAAAATTGTCCCAGTGGGGCGGATGAAATTTTGGTAATATCAATAGTACCCAGCTGAATCCCCTCGATATAATCCTTCTCCTGACCAAGTTGACCTACTCCATAAATATTAATCTTAACCCGATTATTGGTTTCCTTGGCTACCTGATCTGCAAAGTAAACAAGTGCGCTGTGAACAGGATGAGTTTCTGGTAAAACAGAGGCTAATGACCAGGTGTATTCCTGTGCTGAAGCTGATAAAACAATACTACTACTTAAAATAACGAGTATCAATAAAATAAGAAATGATTTTTTAAACATTTTTCCCTCCTAATTTTTATTATTTTATTTCTAATGCATCTCACTTTAATTTAGTTTTGTTTAACCACCTCCTTCCCCTTTTCTCTATTGAATATCATCTTGAGTATATCTCTGTACTTATGATTTATGTTTCACATATATGAAATTATTTTCACTTAATACCATAAACTTTTACATTCCTATCTCTTTAATAATTTATGGTCTATGGTATTTGGTATCCTAATTTAAAAGAAATGTTTAATGCCTCATGCTGCACAATATCAATCAAAGCAGACTTATTCTTGTTAACACGATTGGTATCACCTGTTATACCAAGTGCAGCACATATCTTTTTTGTAGAATTAAAAACCGGGGCAGCAATGCAAGTTGTTCCTAAAAAAACTTCTTCATTATCTACAGCATAACCTTGATTAACTATCAGTGCCACTTCCTCAGTAAGTTTTTTCCTATCCGTGATAGTAAAAGAGGTAAATCTTGGTAAGTCGATGTCCGCTATTAATTTCTTTCTCTCTTCCTCAGGTTGAAAGGACAGTAATACTTTACCAACTGCAGGAGCATGTAAGGGCAAACTTAAACCAACTGTAGCTCTTGTTTTTTTAGTATATGGACTTTCAATAATTTCCAGGAAATACAAAGCCCTTTCAAACAGGATACCAAGATGTGAGGTTTCACCACTTTCCCTGGTAAGTTCTCTCATAAATGGCAATGAAATTTCACGCAATTCTCTAATATATTCTACATGATTTCCTAATTGAAAAAGCTTAAAACCAAGGGTATATTGTTTTGCGGACTCTTTCCGCTCAATCAATTTATAATCCTCCAGAGTCCTTAAGATATTATATACTGTCCCATAGGGAATCTTAAGTTCTTCAGCTATATCTGATAATCTATTTTTTTCTCTGGAATTTTCTAGATATTCTAATATTTTAATGGCTCTTTCCAAAGTAGATAATCTATTTTTTTCTTCAGTTATTGTCTTGGTATTAACTTTCATTTTTTTCATAAATATAAAAATATTTTCATATATATTATAATTAATTGTATAAAAAAAGTCAATAATTTTTTTATAAAAAAGTGAGATTATAAAAAATTATAAAAATTTATTCAAAAAATTTTGGTAATCTCATCTTGGGCAGAAAAGGGTATGTCTTCTAAAATCCCATCAGTTATTATTTTCAAGCCAAAACTTTCTTCTCTTATTTCTCCTATCACAGCAGAGTTTATTCTATGTTCTTTTAAAACAGTCGTAATTTCCTTAGCATTGTTTGGTGAGGTAGCAATGAGCAGAGTTCCTGAAGTAATAGTCTTTAAAGGATCTAGATGGTATTCCTTACAAAGTAGCTGAGCCTCTTTTAAGATGGGTATTTTTTCTCTCTTTACCAAAAGACCAACCCGGGAAGCCAGAGCAATCTCATAAAGGGCACAGGCTAAACCTCCTTCTGTGGGATCATGCATGGCATGAACCTCTCTCTTATTTGCCAGCAAAGCCTCCTTTACTATAGAAAGACCGGGATTATAAATAAAGTCCTGACATCTCTGGATAAAGCTTTTCTGATACCCTCTTTTTTCTAATTCTTCCTTCTTCTCTCTGGCTATGATAGCGGTTCCTTCGATGACTATCCCTTTAGTTAAGATAAGGAGATCGCCAGGCCTTGCTCCTGAGGTAGAAACCAGCTTATTCTTTTCCACCTCACCCAGCATACCGCCAACAATAATAGGCCTTTCTAAATGATAACTGATCTCAGTATGACCTCCAATTACGGCTATGTTCAATTCAGTACAGGCCTGGTGTATTTGAGAAAAGATATTATCCACCAGTTCTTCCGTTGTTTTGTTTTCGGGCAAGAGGATAGTGGCTTGAAACCACTTTGGTACCGCTCCTCTGGTAGCAATATCATTGGCATTAACTTGCACCGCATACCAGCCAATCTGCTCGGTAGCAAAGGTAACAGGATCTGTTTTGGCCACCAGGTAGCGGTCCGGATAGTCAATAACTGCCGCATCTTCCCCCAGTCGGGGACCAATTATCACCCTGGAATCAGGCTGGCTGGAATATTTTTTTAGTAGTTGTTCAAGAAGGGAAAAATCTAATTTTCCTAATGGTAACTTCTTTTTCATTTTTTTATTTTATCAAAAAACCATTCTTATTGTTATAGCATGTTTTAAGGTAGTACTATTTACTTTTCAAATCTGCCAAAGGACCGTCCCCTGACATAAAGGACCGTCCCCTGACATAATAAAAGCCCCTGGAAAAAACCAGGGGCCTACCTCTACTTCTCTTCTTGTTCTATAATAACCATTACCTCTATTACCAAATGTTTATTTCTTACAAATTACTTGCAAATTGAATCAACCCAAGCAAACAGTTCCTCTAAATCGTAATCTCCACCATGTCCTTGACCCCAGGGCACAAAGAAGTCCACGTCATATCCTTCATTTTCCAGCTTAGTTGCCAGGATTACCGGTATAGCCAGAGATGTGTCTCTATCAACAGCACCATGTCGGATACGCCAGTATGGAGCTATAGTACTTTCTTCCATACCAATGTAGTTCATGGGATTTAACATCTTCACAATTTTCGCAGCAGCAAGGGTACCATAGGCAGTGCTATTCTCATAGCTATAGCGGGTGAAATGCTGGGTATCTACTTTCTCAGTGCCAAACAAAATATTTTCCCAGGTTGAGGCATTTAAGGCATCAAAGGCAGGGGGTTGCTTCATTCTGGTAGCATATTGCAGGAAGGCATCTAAGTCAATGTCCACAACAATTTCACCTATTATAGTTAACCAATCAAATTCAGAAAGATCTACACCATCCTCTAAAGCTTTTTGTGCTGAGTCAATCACAAAGTATTTTACGTATTCTCTGAAGGTCCCATTACCATATTCATCCAGTGTTAAGGGAGTGCCATCAGATTTCTTAAGCCCCAAACTATTTAGATATGGTGGGAATAAAGACTTAAGTTCATTGGAAAGGGCAATCTGCTCTTCAGTTAATGCGCCCTCATTAAACCATTTGTAATTATATACCTTATTAAATAACCATTCATAGGCAGCATCAGAGTTATCCAGGTTGGTAATAGGGCAGTAGCAAGAGGCCGCAAAGATATCGTCCCGTGCATCGGCTGCACCTACTGTTTCTAAGAAAGGCTCATAATCCGGATGATTACCGGTAGCACCAAGCAATGAGGAGAGTGCACCTCCCGCACTGGTACCATTAGAGATAATCTTCTCGGCATCACCAGGCATAACCTCATCGTTATAGCGCACATAACGGACCGCAGCCTTCAGGTCCACGATGCAGGCTGGTGCCTTACCGTAATATAGTCCACTTTCTTTGTCCTGATTAGTCTTTCCTCGAGCACCAGGAGATACTACTACATAACCCTTTGTCAAAGCCAGGAATTCAGAATTGGGACTTTCACCATCCCTATCTACACCAGGGCTTCCTGGGTCTCCAGGATTATAACCACCTACATGATTGGGAAAGAAGATAGGAGCAGTTTTGGCAGTGTAACCATTTATAGTGCCACCATTAAAGTATTCTTCTGGGATATAGACATTCAGGGATTGATAGTGAGTATCTACTGGATTTGCAATATAAACGATGTTTTCATAGGCACGATAATTTACAGTCAGGTCTCCAATCGTTAAAGTTTCTTGAGTATATCTTTCTGGATCAAATTCAAGATTTTCTAAAGTTTGGGTCTCTTGTGCTAAGGCTGGATTAAGTATCCATATACTGGCTATAATTAAAATAATCCATTTTAAGACAATATGGGGTATTAATCTCTTCTTTTTCATTATAAAATATCCTCCTTATTTAAATTGTCGTTGTTTCTAACCTTGTTTAATTTTAAAAGTATTTGGAATTAATTCTACTTCATGTAACATAAATAATATTAATCAATTTTAGATAAAATTAATTAATTTGAAGTAATATTACTAAGGTGGGTGGTCTGACGTCCAGATTGATAGAGACATATATATTCCTTCCCCTTAGACATATTAATGTAATAGATGGGAATTATTTTTTTAATACCTAATAGGTATTGTCAACCTGGTTATCTTGTTTAAAGAATAAGAATTTAATTCTCTCAGAGATACAAAACTATAAAATTGTGTGTATGCGTTGAGAATAAGACAGAAATAACTTATACAATAAGAACTTTTTCACAGCCAACTTAACAATTTCAGCAAGCTATATGTGTTTTTATTATATCTTATTATATAGGAATAAATAATAATATTTATCACTTATTTATTGTATATTGTATACAATTAATTACTTTTTGTCAAGTCAACTTCGCCACTTTTTTTGAAATTCCTTTGGTAGTACGGCTTTCCGCTACAAAAAACATTTCACTATATCATCTTTTTTTCTATTCCTTCTAGGAAATTCTCGGTGGTGAACTCTTCACTGTCTAAGGCCTTTAAAAGAAGCTGTACCTCTTCCGGAACTTCAGTCAGTTTTAATCCTTTCCTGCTAATATTGGTTATCTCTAATTTTACTGCCCTTATTCTACTGGCCTTTTGATAGAATTCCTGAAAGGTAAGATGATAGCCCTTCCTTTTTAAGAGATACTCTACCGTTACCTGTAAGAGATAACCTAAGATACAGATAAGGATATGAGATCTTACCCTCTCTTCCTTCTGATGATAATATGGCCTGATCTCCATAAATCCTTTTATCTATAAGAGGAGACTAAAAGGGAAGAGTCCTTTTCTTCAGAAAGATTAGAAAGGATACAGTAGATTCCATCGGAGAATTTCAGACTTTCTAATTTCTCCTTTTTTATCTGGTAATCTATTTGATAGGTGGTGATGGTTCTCTTCTTTACTCTTTTTCTCTTAGGGATTAATTTTATGAGGAAAAGATGCTCCGTCTTCCTTTTTGTTTCCCCCTGTGTATTTTAAAAAGTAAAAATTATTGTGAAAAACTCTAATACTCTTTAACACTTCTTAAACTTTATTTAATATTTCCTGGATATTTTCTAAAAAATAATGCTTGGTAAAAATTCATCCCCTTCACTAGTAAAAAATAGCTTCTTTGCTATCCAAGATATCTTTACTAAAGCTATTAATTGGTTTAGGAAGTTAATTTACCATAGATTTCAGTAATGGTAGGGATAGCAATACCCTGTTCTTCTGCCATACGAATTAAGGTACCGCCAAATATATCTCCTTCATGCCTGTTATTTCCTTTTTCGTAATCCCTTTGAAAGGAAGTTTTAGTTTCGTAGGGAAATCTTTCCGCTTTTTGCATCGTTTTCTCAACTATATCCTGACTTAAATCGATATTCTTTGCTCTGGCAAGTGAAACAATTTCTTTTATAATATTTTCGGTAATATTTCTTAGGTGACTATCAGCCAGTACTTCACCTATGGACTTTCCGGAAATAGCAGTGGTTAGGCTAAATGGAGCAATAAAGATATACTTTTCCCATATTGCTGGATAAGGATTCTCATACCAGGTAGCACTAATTTCCATCTCCTTAAAAAATTCCAGGAGATTCTGATAATCATAACTGGCATGTTTAGGATCCTTGCCAAAGACTAGATGCCCTTCTGATCCCTTTTGTCTGATGGTACCCGGTTGTTCTATACTGGAGGAAATATATACGGCAGCAGGTGAAATGATGGCCTTGGGTAAACCAGCTCTAATCCGCTCATAGATATCAATACCATTGAGTAAGGGTAGAATTATAGTATCATTAGCTATGTTTTTGGCCAGGGAAGCCACTGCATTATCCAGGTCATATCCCTTGACACAAAGTAAATATAAATCAGGAGTAGGAATATGCCTTAGGTTATCAGTAGCGATATTAGGAAAACAATGAAGTTCTTCCTGATCGGTAACCAAAGTTAAGCCTTGTTTTTGAATAGTCTGTAAATGTTCTCCTCGCCCAATAAAATAAATTTCCTTAGCCAGATTATCTTTGTTAATCTTGTGAGCTATCCGTCCGCCAAAATACCCGCCCACACCACCAATTCCAAAAACAGCTATTTTTTTAATTTGTTTAGACATCTTCCCTCCTATTTTTATTCTTTATTCATAAAAATATTCAGAGGAAGTTTCCCTTGATAACTTCTAAATTAACCTCCAGCTCTTTATCTTTAAATGTTTAGCCTTCTGATTTCTTCCTCTACCTCTTTAGCCCCCTCAGTATAGAATTTTTCTTCATCAGGTGCTAGTTCTTTTAATAGTCTGAGAAACTCACCGGCATGCACCCGTTCTTCATCAGCAATATCTTTTAACACCTCTTGTGCTAATTTATGATCAGTTGATTCAGCCAGTTGCATATATAGCTGAATAGCCTCATACTCGGCGGCAATCATGAATCTTATAGCTCGAATTAATTCTTCTTCGGTTAATTGGCGATCTTTCTTTAAACCAGAAAAGGCATTCCCAAAATCAGGCATAGTAACTTAGTCCTCCTTTAAATATTTTAATATTTTTAATTAACTCATATATAAAGTCAACTATATAAAAAAGTTAATTCTTTAGGTGTACGGTATAGTCTGGAACAATTCAATGATAACACAAAAAACGAGGAACAAAAAGGCATGATACATTATATCTGCTAATAATTTTAAGTATCTTTTTAAATCTCAGTAAAAATTTTCATGACCACCAGCTGCTATAAAAATAACTTCTTTCTGGTCTTTATCAACTTGACAATCCCATAAGATCTGCTGGTCAAAAGGAATGGTTGACCTATTTTTCCCTTTTCTTTTAACCTATATTTATCTATTCCATTACACTGGAATATGAATATTTTTATTCTAATAATAAGTAATAAGCCAGTTTTATATAATAATTAATAAATGTAGAACCTATCCATTTTTTTTCATTTTTTAAGAGTGGTCTTTAGTCTATTTTATTTTGGAACCTGTCAAAGGAACATCCCCGGTCCTCCTCTCTCAATTCTAATCCCCTCTCCCCTCGAGGGAGAGGGTTAGGGTGAGGGGGAAGTAATGAAACAGAGAACCGACCCCCTTTTTTTCCATGGTCTATCCCCCGTTCTCCCCTGTTTTTATAATCAAAAATAATAACGCTTGACATTATTAACGTAATATGTTAATAATAAGCATGATTAAATCATTCAAGGGTAAGGAAACTAGGAAGATATTTCATCGCCAATATTCTCTCAAATTTCCCGATGATATACAGAGAAAGGCGATGAAGAAATTGTGGATGATTGATGCAGCTCCTGATTTACAATCTTTAAAGATTCCACCGTCAAATCATTTGGAAATTTTGAGAGGGGAACGAAAAGGACAATACAGCATACGTATAAACCAAAAGTGGAGGATCTGCTTCAGATGGGAGGCTCACGACGCTTATGATGTAGAAATTGTTGATTACCATTAGGAGGTGATTAGAGATGCCTAATAAAAAAATAGAACCCCTACATCCCGGGATAATATTAAAAGAAGAGTTTTTGGATACCATGAATATTTCCCAGTACCGGCTGGCTAAAGATATCAATGTGCCACCCCGCCGTATTAATGAAATCGTGCAGGGCAAAAGGGCAATTAGTGCTGATACCGCCTTAAGATTGGGTCGATATTTCCAGATGTCACCTAAATTCTGGCTTAATTTACAAGCACACTACGACCTGGAAGTACAATCAGATAAACTTGGAAATAAACTTGATTCAGAAGTAAAGATTTACTCCAAGGCCAGTTAGTACCAAAATAACAGCAAATAACAGTAACAGTAATAACACTACCTACTACCTACCCTACAGATGATAAACTTCTTCATAAGGCGAAGGAAGTAAGGCTGAAGGTAAAAGTAAATTCTCCTATAAAATGGGTATGGGAGGTGATAGCGAATGAATACTAAAAAATTAACCCCCACAGCTATCAGAAAACTGGGTATAGCAGCTATAACCAAAGAATTAGGACCAGCAGGTATGATCCGCTTTTTCGAGCAGTATGAACTGGGATATGGAGACTATACTAAAGAAAGAAAATTTATTCTGCAAGGAGAAGAGGTAGAAAGTATTGTAAAAAAGATAAAAGAGCAAAGGAAACAAGATTAGATTAATCCGTCTTCCTTCCTGCTTTGTTTTTTGGAGACAGTGCCTTAGAGATTATGAGGAAATAATTTATCACCCTCTCCCTTCCCTCTCCCCTCGAGGGAGAGGGTTAGGGTGAGGGGGAAGAAGAAATAGAGTGAAATAAAGTTAGTCAGTATACGGGGGTAATTGCAGGAGACTTCTTCGTCGCTTCGCTTCTCGCAGTGACAAAAGAGGGAGTGGTCATTGCGAGACCTGCCCCTTAACACCAGTTAAGAGGCAGGGCGTGGCAATCTCATTCACTTATACCCGCATAAATCCTGTCAGCAAGAAAAGTAGCCCATCCCCTTTATTCCTGCCTGCCTCTTTCTCTGCTTCAGATATTTTATTCTAATAAAACAGAAAGCCATCCCCTACTCTAAAAAGCAAAAAAAGTTTACCAAGCAAAAAGCTCTAATTGACTAATGTGGACATTAGTGGACATTAGTGATACAATACTAATGAGGTGATTTTAATGAAAACCGTCAACTTAAGAGAGGTTAGAAATAACTTACGAAAAATATTAGAAATGAATCAAGAGGTCATTGTAGAAAGCAGGGGTAAGCCCTTAGCCAAAATTAAACCTTTTACCAAAGCTGACCAAGTTCAATATTATTTGGAGAGAGCTCAAGAGGCTTCCCGTGAATTAGGAATTAATCAACAAAAGGGAGAAAAGCTTTTCAAGCAAGTGAGAAAGGAACTGCTTGATGAAGGTCGTTATTGATACCAACGTTATTATTTCTGCAGCTTTAGGTTCTCAAACTTGTTCAGAAGTTATATTAATAGCTATCAAAAATGCGCAGATTATTGAACCAAATATTGTATCAGTTGAACTTAGTCGATTTTGTGAAAAATTAGAAAGGAAACAACAATCTGATGATAAGATAAAAAAAATCAAAAACTTTTTTGCAGTGTTTCTTTCTTTTTGTGTTCTAAAAAATCCTAAAAAGATTTTAAATCTAAGCACAGATAAACCGGACAATCTTTTTCTATCTTTATCCTTGGAGGAAAATGCCGTTTATGTTACGGGTGACAAAAATGCACTGGCATTTGCTAAAGAAAATAAAATTAAAGCAACTTCTCCTGTGGATTTTATGAAAAAAAATAATTAATACCTATCTATTTTTACTAGCCCTAAAGCTAATCTTGGCTTGCTCAAAATCTGATTCAGCAACCTTTATTTCTTTCATAGCTAACTTCTTACCAGGAGTAATTTTTTTATCTTTTGATTTTTTAGACATCTATGGAATTCAGGATTCATCTTTTATTTCCCATAACACAATCCCTCTTTCTACTTCCTGATAGAAAATTGGATCGGTTTTTTCCATTTCTATAAGGTGGACCCCATTGACAAGACAGAAAACAACTTATCCTCATCTTCTGTAGCTTTAGTCTTTCAATTGAGAGCAATTGATCAAAGACGCCTGAAACACAAGATTGGTACCCTGAAAAATAATGATATTATAAAAATAAAACGACCTTCCTCCCCTCTCCCCTCGAGGGAGAGGGTTAGGGTGAGGGGGAGTAAGGTTAGTCATGGTGAGCCCCGCCATCTTTTCTCTCCCTCTGACAGTTCCCTACCTCAGATATTTTCTTCTATGAAACTGAGAACTGTCCCCTATTCTACCTTCTACCTACGATTTTTGTCATTGCGGAGCAAAGCGACGAAGCAATCTCATACATTTATACCCACATCTTTGTTCTGAAAATAGTTAATGTGTATTAGTGAAGCCTGACCCTTTATTTTTCTAAGAGAACCGTCCCCTGTTCTACTGACTGAAAACTTTTTATGCTCGATATTTCCATACCCCCTACTTACCTGAGGTAACAACCCTACTTACTTTTTTACAGTAGGGGTAGTTACTTTTTTACCACCTAATAATAACAAGAATAAGAAGATCAATATCTCAAAGAGGAGCAAGATAATAATAAAGGTAAAGAATTTCCCTCGTAAGAGGGGTGTCCCGAAGGGACGGGGTTTACTCTTAAGAACCCCTGAAATAACTTCCGGCTAGCAACTGTATTTAAACGATATACGTTATATGTAATACGGTATACCATATTCACCCTCACCTTACCTCTCCCTTCTAAGGGAGAGGGATATGGCGATGAGCATAACTATATTCAGTTTCAATAGAAAATAGATACAATATAAAATCCAGTATTCGTTATACGTAACACGGTATACCATTTTGTCATTGCGAGAAGCCAATTCAGTAATAAGTAATAGGCAATAGGCGAACTAAATGCCAGATACTAACGACCAACGACTAACAACCAGTGACTAATTTTAACGATATACGTTATACGTAATACGGTATACCATTTTGTCATTGCAAGGAACGAAGCGACGAAGCAATCTCATCCACTTATACCCGCATCTTTTATCTGAAAATAGTTAATGTGTATTAGTGAAGCCTGACCCTTTACTTCTTTATTTTTAAATATGCTCGATATTTCCATACCCCCTACTTACCTGAGGTAACAACCCTACTTACTTTTTTACAGTAGGGGTAGTTACTTTTTTACCACCTAATAATAACAAGAATAAGAAGATCAATATCTCAAAGAGGAGCAAGATAATAATAATAAAGGTAAAGAATTCCCCTCGCAAGAGGGGTGCCCCGAAGGGAGGAGGTTTACTCTTAAGAACCCCTGAAATAACTTCCGACTAGCGACTGTATTTAAACGATATACATTATACGTAATACGGTATACCATATTCACCCTCACCTTACCTCTCCCTTCTAAGGGAGAGGAATATGGTGATGAGCATAACTATATTCAGTTTCAATAGAAAATAGATACAATATAAAATCCAGTATTCGTTATACGTAACACGGTATACCATTTTGTCATTGCGAGAAGCCAATTCAGTAATAAGTAATAGGCAATAGGCGAACTAAATGCCAGATACTAACGACCAACTGACAAATATATAGACATCGCGAACCCAAAAATATACACACATCGAGAACCTTAATGGAAAAAAGTTTACACACATCGAGAACTTAATAACTAAATGTTCTATACTGACCTCAAAAAAGGAGGTCAGTTATGGACAGTAAAGAATTAAGAGAAAAAGCTATAAAAAGATACGAAAATGGTGAATCTCCTAAGGAGATCTATCAGAGTCTTGGTAAAGGTAAAACCTGGTTCTTTAAATGGTTAAAGCGATACAAATTAGATGGGAAAGATTGGGCTAGAAGCCACTCTCGCAGGCCCCATCAAAGTCCTAAAAGGATTGATAAAATTATGGAACAAACGGTAATGGAAACCAGAAAGAGTTTAGAAAAAAAATTATATGCTCAGAGAGGAAGCACTGGCTATTAGTTATGCTCTTTGGGAAAAGGGAATTAATCCTCCTCCTATTACCACTATTAATAAAATTCTAAAAAGAAACAACTTAGTACATAAAAGGGAAAAATATTCCCCTAAAGGGGTTAATTATCCTTCTTTAGTGGTTACTCATAGTAATCACGTACATCAAATGGATGTAGTTGGCCCTCGTTATCTAAAAGAAGATGGAAGATTCTATTCAGTAAATATTATCGATGCCTTTGACCGCCGGAATAGTACCAATCCTGAACGTAGACAGAACAGGATAGCGGTAAGTTATGGTTTGTTATCTTCCTGGCAGACTTTGGGTATACCGCTTTATCTTCAGATGGATAACCAACTACCTCTGCGGGGAAGTAATCAGTATCCCCATTCTTTTGGACTGGTTATTCGTCTCTGCCTTTATGTAGGTATACAACCTCTCTTTATTCCCCTTAGAGAACCTTGGAGGAATGGGATTATCGAAAACTTTCAGAATGTCTTTGATAAGATGTTCTTTCGGGCCCAATATTTTAAAGATTTTGCCTATCTTTGCTGGGAGGCTAAAAATTTTGAAAAGTATCTTAATCAGTATCATCATTACAGTACCTTAGGAGGTCTTACTCCCAATCAAAAGTGTTCTGGTAATATCCAGCTTTTACCTGCTTCTTTTAGGCTTCCTAATAAGCTTGCTATTTTCCCAGGATATGTACACCTTATCCGTTTTATCCGTAGTAATCGCCTTTTAGATGTCTTTGGGGAAGAGTACGTTATGCCAGGTGAGGTAGAGTATGAATATGTCTGGGCTACTATTGATACTGCCAAAGAGAAATTGTTTATATACCATGATTCTAAGTTAGTAGCAGAATATCCTTATCCTTTACCAAAAAGCTCTATTGATTTATCAAGGTTCGATCTATAAAGTTCGCTATGTATTGATACTTTGTTATCATTAGGAGTTCGCTATGTATTGATATTTTATGTTATTAATAAGAGTTCACTATGTCTGTATATTTAACAACCAACGACTAACAACCAGTGACTAATTTTAACGATATACGTTATACGTAATACGGTATACCATTTTGTCATTGCAAGGAACGAAGCGACGAAGCAATCTCATCCACTCATACCCGCATCTTTGGTCTGAAAACAGTTAAGACCATTGTCAAAGATGATAAAAGTAGCCTGTCCCCTCTATTCCTTTTCATTAAATCTTTCTAGTTCTTCCATATTAAGACCGGCTTGCCTTAAAATTTCCCTTAAAGTACCTTGGGGTAAATCTTTTCTGTGATAAGGGATAACCACTCTCCTTCTGCTTTCAGGATGATAGTAGATACGATGACTACCTTTGACTCTATCTAATATAAAACCCTTTCTTTCCAGTATCTTTATAACTTTTTTAGAAGTTAGAGAGGGAAGTTTAGGCATTGGTTTCCAGCGTTAAGGTATATTCTAAAACACCTTCATCAGTGGGTATTTCTTCGTGGTGTTCTTTTAGGCTTTCTAAGTATAATTCAATAGCTTCCTTTGCCATTGCTGTTGCTTCTTCTATTGATTCACCATAGGTAACACACCCAGGAAGAGAAGGAACAGTCACTGTATAACCACCTTCCGGCTCTTTTCTAAGTAAAATCCTGTAGCTTATCAGCTGTGGGGTAGACATTTTAAAACCTCCAAACTTCTTCCTATTTCTTGTTTCTTACTCTCGTAGATTCTGCTTTGATTATAATTAAAGCTAAGACCATTGTCAAAGACAAGAAAAGTAGCCTCTCCCTTTTTCTTTTCCCTATCTCTTTTCTCTACCTCTAACGGTTCCCTACCTCAGATATTTTCTTCTATGAAACTGAGAACTGTCCCCTGTTCTCCTGTTCTACCAAAAGAATAATTTTGAACAAATAGCATCAAATCATTTAAAATGTAACCACCTAAATATTGCTTATTCAAAGGTAAATCCTTTTTCTTTAAAGAGCCTTATACAGGCCTCTACTACTTTTGCCTCATAGAGAATATCTTTATTTTTAGAGATTTCCGCTAAGGCTTCCTCAATAGGCAAGGCTGGTCGATAGGGGCGATGAGAAGACATAGCCTCTACCACATCAGCAACCCCAATAATCTTGGCTTCTAAGAGAATATCCTTATCCTTTAGCTGATGAGGGTAACCAGAGCCATCCATCCTTTCCTGGTGCTGGAGGACAATCTGGGCTATGGGATAGGCAAAGTCAATATCCTTGAGAATATCATACCCTATCTCGGGATGTTTCTTAATAAGAGAAAACTCTACCTCATTTAAGGTAGCTGGTTTAGTCAGGATTTCAGAAGGGATACCGATCTTCCCGATATCATGCAGGGCAGCAGCAATCTTTACTGCTTCTTGCTGTTTCCTGGGAAGTCTTAGCTCCTGGGCAATACCACTGGCTAATTGAGCTACTCTTTGCTGGTGGCCAGCGGTATAGGGGTCACGGGTATCCATAATCTTAGCGATAGCCTCAATAATAGCATTTAGATTCTTCTCCAGTCTTTGCTGGTAATCTTTTAAGGTGGTAATATCCTCGGCTAACCCCAGAAGATACTTCTTGCCACTCAGTTCTAAGGCGGAAAGAGTTATCCTTACCGGAAAAAAGGTGCCATCCTTGCGGCGATGTCTACTTTCAAACTGTCTATATTTTCCCCCCTGCAATTTTTTCCATAATATCTGCTGGTCTTTCCTTCGGAGAGAGTCAGGATCTAAATCGCCAATATTTAAGCTAAGTAACTCTTCCCGGGAATAGCCACAGCGCTCTTCCATAGCACGATTAACCTCTCTAATATTTCCCTCCATATCGTGGAGGGCTAAGGCTATGGGAAGTTCGCTGATGAGTGTTCTATATTTTTCTTC
>DKFO01000048.1:0-1081 GCA_002452835.1 Candidatus Atribacteria bacterium UBA6794
ATACCCGCATCTTTAGTCTGAAAACAGTTAACTGCAAACTGATAACTTTTATCATGCCCACCTCTCCTCCACCTCTAATGGAGGATGAGGGCGCTCAACTACTTTTGTTGGAAATAAGAATTAAAGTCATATTTTTCCCTTCTAATTTCGGTTTTCTTTCTACCTTAGCAATCTCACCCGTTTCCGATATCACGCGATCTAAAAGCTCTCGCCCTAATTCCAGAAATTTCATCTCCCTGCCCCTAAACATAACCGTAATTTTAACCCGATTACCATCCTCTAAAAATTTAGATATCTGTTTCAGTTTAAATTCATAATCATGCTCTCCAATATTGGGACGAATTTTTATTTCCTTTAAAGTGCTCCCTTTCTGTTTCTTTTTCCCCTGCTTTGTCCTTTTCTCAATCATATAACGATATTTCCCATAATCCATAATACGGCAAACGGGAGGATTAGCCTCAGGAGAAACCTCCACTAAATCAAGGTTATTTTTTTGAGCTTCCTCTAAACCTATTTCTCTATCAACCAGACCAAGTTGTTTTCCATCATGACCAATCAAGCGAATTTTTTTGGCTTTAATTTCATGATTCACCCGAAAATTAGATTTTGACTTTATTTCACATTCCTCCTTTAAACAGGGATATTCAAGGGGAATCCTTCCCCTTGACAACCCCTGAAATTAAAATCAAAGTCATTTTTTATTATTCTTTTTACTATTCTATTTAATATCTTATATTTGATATCTTACTTTGCTATTATTAAGAATATCGAAATTGCTTTGCAATTACGATATTCAAGGGGAATCCTTCCCCTTGACAACCCCTAAAATACATAAGATCAAACTCAATATTTATTATTTTCTATTATTCTATTTAACAGCTTATCTTTAATATCTTACTTAGTGTTATTAAGAATATCGAAATTTCACAGAAATTACGATATTCAAGGGGAATCCTTCCCCTTGACCACCCCTTACATAAACTTCCGTCTGGCAACTGAATTTAAACGATATACGTTATACGTAATACGGTATACGATTTTTGTCATTGCCAGGAGCAAAGCGACGAAGCAATCTCATCCA
>DKFO01000048.1:1134-1699 GCA_002452835.1 Candidatus Atribacteria bacterium UBA6794
ATAACAATCTTTTTCTTTCTAATACAAATTAACTTTAAAATTCTGTTAAATGAATATAGCATATTGCTTTTTCTAAGTCAACATACTATTTCTTTAGATATTCTTTAGATAATATCCTTAATTGATATTATAATTAAAATTATGATAAAGTTTTTTCCTCAATCTCCCTTTTTATCTGAGTATTAAATTGTTCAAGTGAGGAGGCTCCTTGATCTCCTTCTCCCCGTTTTCTAATATTTATAGAATCATTGCTTATTTCCTGATCTCCAAAAATTAACATATAGGGGATTTTTTCTAACTCTGCCTTTCTAATTTTGGAACCAATCTTTTCATTATCCTCATCAAGTTCCACCCTTATCCTCTGTTCTAATAATATCTTTTCTAACTTCCTACCATAATCAAGATGACGATCTGCTATAGGTAACAATCTAACCTGCACCGGAGCAAGCCAGATCGGCAAAGAACCAGCAAATTGCTCAATTAATATGCCAATAAATCGCTCTAAACTGCCCATTATTGTTCTATGCAACATAACTGGTCGTTTTTTTTCACCTTGTGAGTTTAT
>DKFO01000048.1:1828-2565 GCA_002452835.1 Candidatus Atribacteria bacterium UBA6794
TCTGAACCCATTGCATTTTCTGGTTTGGTACTTAATTCCATATGGTAATCAAAACCAAAAGTCTGATAGAAAGAACACTCAAAATCAATAAGATTCTGCACTTCTTCTTTTATCTGGGAAGGTCTCATATAAATATGGGCATCATCCTGAGTAAAGGAACGAACCCGAAATAAACCATGTAATACTCCCGATAGCTCATGACGATGTACTAATCCCAATTCAGCCAATCTTAAAGGTAATTCCTTGTAACTATGTATTCTACTTTTATAGATTAAAATACCACCTGGACAATTCATCGGTTTGACCGCAAAATCCTGGTTGTCTATTTTAGTAAAATACATATTCTCTTTATAATGATCCCAATGCCCGGATTGAATCCATAATGACTTGTTCAAAATAATAGGTGTTTTAATTTCCTGATATCCTTTTTTACGATGTTCTTCCCGCCAAAAATCCTCTAACAAATTACGAATAATCATTCCCTTAGGATGAAAAAAAGGGAAACCGATACCTTCCTCATGAAAACTAAATAAGTCCAGTTCTTCCCCGATTTTACGATGGTCTCTTCTTTTAGCCTCTTCTAATAGATGCAGATAATTATTTAAAGCTTCCTTAGAATCAAAGGAGATACCATATATTCTCTGTAACATCTTGTTTTTTTCATCACCACGCCAGTAAGCTCCAGCTACCGTCAATAATTTAAAGGCTTTTATCTTTCCAGTAAAAGGAACATGGGG
>DKFO01000048.1:2687-2823 GCA_002452835.1 Candidatus Atribacteria bacterium UBA6794
TTTTTTTCGATTGCCTCAAAATCATCAGGGGAAAAGATATGCTCAGAATCAAAATCATAATAGAAGCCTTCTTCTATAGCAGGACCAATAGCTATTTTGGTGCCGGGATACAATTCCTGAACTGCCTGAGCCATAA
>DKFO01000048.1:2892-6091 GCA_002452835.1 Candidatus Atribacteria bacterium UBA6794
ATCATTATTAACTTTTACTGCTAATGCCTCTTGAGCTAATTTCTGATCATATTGTTTTATCAGTTCATAGAAAGTCAATTCGGAATCAATATTGAACTTTTTATTATCCCCAAGAAAAACGTTAACTTTACCCATTAATTTTCCCCCCTAAAACAAAAAAACTCACGTCAACTACATGAGATTTTTCTCTATACTATCATTATTGCAATTTAATAATTAAATCCTTTCTAAGTAACAGTATATATATTCAAGGGGAATTCTTCCCCTTGATAACCCCTGAATTAAAATCAAATTCAATTTTTATTATTCTTTTTACTATTCTATTTAATATCTTATCTTTGATATCTTACTTTGCTATTATTAAGAATATTGAAATTGCTGGGCAATTCCAATATTCAAGGGGAATCCTTCCCCTTGAGAACCCTTTAAAGAAAATACCTTATAAAGAAATTCTATCTTGTTTTAGAAACAAGATATTCAAGGGGAATTCTTCCCCTTGAGAACCCCTTAAATAACTTCCGACTAGCAACTGTATTTAAACGATATACGTTATACGTAATACGGTATACGATTTTTGTTATTGCGAGGAGCAAATTCAGTAATAAGTAACCAGTAANNATTTTAACGATATACGTTATACGTTATACGTAATACGGTATACCATATTCACCCTCACCTTCCCTCTCCCTCGAGGGTAGAGGGTTAAAGTGAGATGGAATTAATTTTTGGGATATATTTATAAAAAATGGTGGGCGGTACTGGGATTGAACCAGTGACCTCTTCCGCGTCAAGGAAGCATTCTTCCACTGAACTAACCGCCCACCCTATTTTATTTATAGATTATTGGAGGCGGCACTCGGATTTGAACCGAGGATAAAGGATTTGCAGTCCTCTGCCTTCCCACTTGGCTATGCCGCCCAGTTCTTTAAAGTTCAATATTTATTATTACCTTTTAATATCTGTTTTGATATCCTATCTTTCTATTTTTTAGAGATACCACGTCTTTACAGATACCATGCTTACTATTTCAGGAATCATCTGCTTGTTTTACAATAGGTTACTTTCAGATTCATTATTACAGGCGGGGACACCCCGCCTGATTAAAATATGGAGCGGAAAACGGGATTTGAACCCGCGACCCTCGCCTTGGCAAGGCGATGCTCTACCGCTGAGCTATTTCCGCCAAATAAAATAGCTGGTGCCGAGACCCAGAGTTGAACTGGGGACACGTGGATTTTCAGTCCACTGCTCTACCAACTGAGCTATCTCGGCAAACATTTTCTAACATTAAAAATTAAATTTAAATGGCGGGGTCGACGGGATTTGAACCCGCGATCTCCTGCGTGACAGGCAGGCGTGTTAAACCGAGCTGCACTACGACCCCTTCTTTAGGGAAACAATGGTAGGCGGAACAGGGCTTGAACCTGTGACCCCTGGCTTGTAAAGCCAGTGCTCTCCCAACTGAGCTATCCGCCCATAATATTGTCAGGGGAGGTATCCCCTGAAACCCCTCTATTATCAGTATTCAGTATCGAGTATTGAGTATATAGTAAAATACAGTTAAGAAATAAAGAAAAATACCTTACTTCCTCTTCTTCTCCTCTCCCTTGAAGGGAGAGGTTTAGAGTAAGAGAGTTAGTATATTGATATTACTTATTTTGCTTATTTAAGATAATTGTTTTTTAAGAATATCGAAATTGCTTGGCAATTGCGATATTCAAGGGGAATACTTCCCCTTGAGAACCCTTGAATTAACATCAACCTATAACGTTTATTATTCTTTTTGATATTTTATCTTCTATATTTTGTCTAGGTATTCTTTAAACCGCAAGGTTTATTATAACATCTCTTTTTTTCTTTGTCTATAAAAACTGACCAAAAGAAATCTCTCAGGTAGTTACTGTTATTAAGGTGTATTAAAATGGGATATCCTCTTCGTTAGTATTATCCTCAACAATGTTTTGCTCTTCTAAATTATCCTCAATTGAAGCGTTATCTTTGTATTGTTCCATTTTAGAATATTCCGCTTCCTCTCTGCCTTCCATGTCCTTCAAATAATCTAAAAACTGGATACTTCTGGCATTAATCTCAAAAGTTACTCTTTTATTCCCTTCTCTATCCTGCCAGTTGTTGGACCTTAATTCACCATTAATGGCCACCCTTCTTCCTTTTTTTAGAAATTGAGAACAGTATTCAGCCTGCTTTCCCCAGCTGGAGACATTGATGAAAAGGGTATCCTCTACATTATTTCCGTCCTGATTTTTATAACTACGGTTAATCGCCAGGCCAAATCGGCAAACAGCTCTACCAGAAGGGGTATATCTTAATTCGGGGTCTCTTGTTAAACGACCTATACCGGTAAAGCAATTTAAATCACCATAAGAAGCCATAAAATTTTCCTCCTAAACTTAGAAAAAGTCATCAGTAATTATTATCATCTCAAATTTTGTCTTTATAAAATCTTACTAGAAATCTACTTTAACTATTGTTTACTATTTTATTTTTAAAAATTTTCTAATTTTATATTAACAGAAATAGAGGGTTTAAACAATCCTATTATTAAATAATATTAATAAAAAATTTTTACTTATTTTCAACCTAAAAAATAAAACTTTTACTACAAATATTATTAATTCTTCAATGAGTTACGATATTTACCAGTTTTCCGGGCACATATATCATATTATCAATCTTTTTGCCGGCAATCCACTTTTGTATTTTTGGTAATTCCATTACTTTTTTGCGAATAATCTCCTCAGAGCTGTCAGAGGCAACCATCAATTTATCTCGTAACTTACCGTTAACTTGCACTACAATTAGAACTTCTTCCTCTTTCAGTAAATGAGGGTTAAAATCGGGCCAAGGTTCAAAATAAATGCTCTGATTATGCCCAGTCTCCTGCCACAACTCTTCACTAAAGTGAGGAACTATGGGACTGAGTAACTTAATAATATTCTCTATAGTGTCTTTCAGGATTAATCTCTCTTGTTCATTAATTTGAATAAATTTTATTTTAAAACTATAAAGCTCGTTTACTAATTCCATGATGGCACTTATGGCTGTATTAAAATGAAAGCGTTCTTCAATATCCATAGTTACCTTTTTTATAGTTTGATGTGTCTTTCTTTCTAATTCTTTGAACTCTTTACTCGTTACCCGGTTATGAGAGTTATTAAATTGATTATTCTCCTGAAATATT
>DKFO01000046.1 GCA_002452835.1 Candidatus Atribacteria bacterium UBA6794
TGCCTTACATGGTATTAGTATCCAGCATAGCTTCCTTTATTGTACTGAGCAGCCTTGCATTACCTGTGCTAAAATGATTATTAATGCTGGAATTGTCAAAGTTTTTTACCAAAATAGCTACCCTGATGAATTAGCGAGAAAAATATTAAAAGAGGCTGGGATAGAAGAAATTCACTATGAAGAAAAATAAACAATCCAAAATCAAAATTGCCTTTGTTTTTGGTACTCGTCCAGAATCGATAAAAATGTTTCCCATTATTCGAGAGGTAAAGGAGTATCCTAACTGGATAGAACCTCTTATTATATTGACTGCTCAGCACCGGGAAATGTTAGATCAGATGATAAACCTTTTTCAAATTAAACCAGACGTAGATTTGAATATCATGAGACATGGTCAATCCTTATCTAAAATTAATTCTGCCAGCTTACTTAAGTTAGAAGAGGTATTTAAAGATAAACGACCTGATTTAGTCCTAGTCCAGGGTGATACTACTACCACCTTTTCTGGTGCCTTGGCTGCTTTTTATCAAAAGATAAAGGTAGGGCATATTGAAGCAGGGTTAAGAACATTCAAAAAATATTATCCATATCCAGAGGAGATGAATCGTAGATTAACTACAGTCCTGGCGGATTACCATTTTGCACCAACTAAAATTGCAGCTAATATTCTTTTACAGGAGGGTATAGCCAGAGAAAATATTTTTATTTCTGGTAATACTGTTATTGATGCTTTATTTCTAATGCAAAACCATGAATTTCAATTTACCGATACTAAAATCAATCAAGTAATTAAACAGGGGAAAAAGGTAGTATTGGTAACTATGCATAGAAGAGAAAATTGGGGGGAACCTTTAAAAAATCTATGTCAGGCCTTAATCAATATCCAGAAAAAATATAACGATGTTGTTATTATTTTTCCCATGCATAAAAATCCGAAGATAAGAGAGATAATATTTAATTTTCTTAAAGATAAAGAAAATATTATTTTATTAGAACCATTGAATTATCAGGAAATGGCCAATTTAATGGCTTTATCTGATCTAATTTTGACTGATTCAGGAGGGATGCAGGAAGAGGGACCAGCTCTTGGGAAACCAGTATTAGTTTTAAGGGAAGAAACCGAAAGGCCAGAAGTGCTAGAAATAGGAGCTGCCAAATTAGTGGGAACTGAAGCCATAAATATTATTAGAGAAGTGGAAAGGTTATTAGATAATTCACTTGATTACCAAAAAATGGTAGTTGAAAAATCACCTTATGGTGACGGTTTGGCAGCTAAAAGAATTGTTCAGTACCTCCTTTATCAATATCATTACCTGGATGAGTCTCCCTTAGAATTTGATTAAATAGACAGAATGTTTCAACGAACAAAATGAAGCAGGTGATTTATGTTTCCCTTGTGGGATGAAATTCCAACTAGAAAAATACCATTTATTACTATCCTTATTATAGTATTTAATTGTTTGGTGTATTACTATCAAACATTCATATTTCCGGATGCTACAAGCTTTGTCTATGCCTATGGTTTAATACCTTATGAGGTATTCCAAAGTGTGGATTTATTCCCTCCTGGTCCTTCACCAATTCAGTTAACCATTATCTCTTCTATGTTTATGCATGGTAGCTTTGTTCATCTTTTTGGTAATATGCTTTATCTCTGGATATTTGGTAATAATGTGGAAGATTACCTGGGTAAATTTCGTTTTATCATTTTTTATTTTCTATCTGGTTTATTGGCCGCTTTAGGACAAATATTAATCAACCCAAATTCCCAGGTTCCTATGATAGGGGCTAGTGGGGCTGTTGCCGGAATATTAGGCGCCTATTTTATCCTTTTTCCTAAGGCTAGGATTACTACGCTTATTTTTTTCGGGTTTTTTATTAGATTAATAAAAATGCCAGCCTTATTTGTGTTAGGACTCTGGTTTATCTTTCAATTATTGTATGGACTGTCTAATTTATCCTTGGGGGCAGAAGCAGGTGTAGCCTGGTTTGCCCATATTGGTGGATTTGTAGGCGGAATAATTTTGATCAAATTATTTCAGCCTAAAAAAAGATATTACTTTTTTCTATAAAAATAAAAACTATAATTTACTAGATACTCAATACTACATACTCGATACTAATAATAGAGAAGTTTCAGGGGATACTTAGTGATGACAAAAATCGTATATCGTATTACGTATAACGTATACCGTTAAAATTAGTCGTTGGTCATTAGTATCTGTGATTTAATTTGCTTATTACTTATTACTGGTTACTTATTACTCAATTGGCTCCTGGCAATGACAAAAATGGTATATCGTATTACGTATAACGTATACCGTTTAAATAAAGTCGCTAACCCGAAGTTATTTCAGGGATTGTTAAGGGTAACAATTACTCTTAAATATCTTATTGGTACAAAAGGATAGCATTCTTGGAAAAGTATTTTTTTATTTTTTAACTGTATTTTACTATATACTCGATACTACATACTCAATACTATTATTAGAGGGGTTTCAGGGGAAACTTAGTGATGACAAAAATCGTATATCGTATTACGTATAAAGTATATCGTTAAAATTAGTCGTTGGTCATTAGTATCTGTGATTTAATTTGCCTATTACTTATTACTGGTTACTNNTTACTCAATTGGCTCCTGGCAATGACAAAATGGTATATCGTATTACGTATAACGTATATCGTTTAAATAAAGTCGCTAACCCGAAGTTATTTCAGGGATTGCTAAGGGTAACAATTACTCTTAAATATCTTATTGGTACAAAAGGATAGCATTCTTGGAAAAGTATTTTTTTATTTTTTAACTGTATTTTACTATATACTCGATACTACATACTCAATACTATTATTAGAGGGGTTTCAGGGGAAACTTCCCCTGAATATCTTGTTTACTGTTTTTTGCGTAATTTTGATAATTAAGATATAATTTTAGAGAGGTTTTAAATATTAGTAGTAAAAAAATAAAAAGGGGAATTAATGATTACTACTGTAACCCTTAATCCATCCCTTGATACTGTATTAGAATTAAAGAGGTTTTTACCCAACCATTATAATTTAGTGGAAAAAGTATCTCGAGTATCAGGTGGAAAGGGTATTAATATTTCTAAGGCAGTTAGAGCCTACGGACTGGATACTATGGCTTTGGGTTTTTTAGGAGGTCATACCGGTCATTTTATTGCTGAACAATTGAGAGATTTTGGAATTACTACCAATTTCTGGCATATAGCAGAAGAAACCAGAGCCAATGTAATTATTTTTGAACACCTGAATAAAAATAGTACTTTGCTAAGTGGACCAGGACCAAAAATAACGAAACGGGATCTGGAGCATTTCCAATCGATATTTTCCAGAAGTTTGGCTCAGAGTAAATTAGTGGCACTATCGGGGAGTCTTCCCAGTGAGGTTCCCGATGATATTTATTATCAATTAATTGAATTAGCACATCAGAGAAATGTACCTGCTATATTGGATGCAGCTGGTATTCCCTTTGAAAAGGGGATAGAAGCAAAGCCTTTAGTAGCAAAACCAGATTTAAGAGCCTCTGCCCATAAAGTTTTTGGCAAAATAGTAAATAATCAAGATACAGCAATTAAAATAGCTCAGGAAATTGTCAGCCGTGGTATTCAAATTGCTATAGTTTCTTTTTTAGATGGTAAGGCTATTATTGCTAATAAAGATGAAATATGGTTAGCAGAAAGTATTACTGATAAAATTGTTAATATAATAGGAGCTGATGAGGCAGTAATTGCTGGGTTTGCTATTAAGCTGATGGAAGGGGAAAAAGAGGAAATACCCAGTATTATTCATTTTGCTACGGCTTGTGGTCTGGCTAGTGCTCTAACGGAAGATGAAGAGTTTCATAGCAAAGAAGATGTTATTGCCTGTCTTCCTGTTGTTAAAGAAACTAAATTAATATAATATGCTGAGGGCGAATATAGTATATCGTATTACGTATAACGTATACCGTTAAAATTAGTCGTTGGTCGTTAGTATCTGTGATTTAGTTTGCCTATTACTTATTACTAGTTACTTGTTACTGAATTGGCTCCTGGCAATGACAAAAATCGTATACCGTATTACGTATATCGTATACCGTTGAAATACAGTTGCTAGTCGGAAGTTCTTTCAGGGGTTATCAAGGGGAAGGATTCCCCTTGAATATCTTGTTTGTAAAACAAGATAGCGTTTCTTAGAATTGTATTTTCTTTGAGGGGTTTCAGGGGAAACCTCCCTTGAATATCTTATGGTAGGTGACTAATATGAAGATAAAAGACATCATGCTCAGGAGCACTATTAGTGTATTAGCAGATTGTCCTTTAGAAGAATTAATTAAAATAATGGCTTTGCAACGTGTTAATGGTCTGCCGGTAGTGGATGGGGATCAAAGAGTAATTGGCTTTATTTCTCAGCATGATATTATGGCCGCTTTGTTACCAAATTATTTAGGAGTGGTAAATAGCAGTACCTTTTTAACTGAGTTTATTCAGCTTTCCAAGAAACTAAAAGAATATGCATATCATAGAGTAGAGGAATTTATGGCCAGAGATATTATTACTATTAGTGAGGAAGATAATGAGGTTATGGCTGCCAATTTATTGATTAGACATAAAATTCATCATTTACCGGTATTACGTAATGGTTTTCTGGTAGGAATTGTGACTATGAGGGATTTGTTAAAGGCAATGCTGGAGCAGAAGGAAAATAATCCTGAGGAACTGCAAGAAGTAAAATGAAGAAAGGTTTTTTTATTACTTTAGAAGGATTTGAAGGGTCTGGGAAAACTACCTTAGCTAAAATGTTACATCATATTTTCCTAAAAAATGGATTTAATGCCCTATTAACTAAGGAGCCCGGGGGAACCTTAGTTGGTGATAAGATAAGGAAGATATTATTAGAAAGAGAGAGTGAAGGATTGGGGTATAAGGCTGAATTATTATTATTTGCTGCCTCCCGAGCGGAAAATGTTAGAATCAATATCAGACCGGCTTTAGA
>DKFO01000049.1 GCA_002452835.1 Candidatus Atribacteria bacterium UBA6794
ATAATAGCAATTTCAGGTTTAGTTTGACAATATTTTCTAATAGATGCAATACTCTCTTTAATTTTTTCCATAATATTTTCCATGAAGCTTTCTCCTTTACACTTATTTGTTTTAGTATTATTTTAAATCATCAAAGTTATACTCTAGGAAATGCCTTAAAATATTCTTCTTTAATCCATTTTCTACTTACATGAGTATATATTTGAGTAGTGGAAATATCTGAATGTCCCAACATCTCCTGAACTGTTCTTAAGTCAGCTCCATTTTCAATCAAATGAGTTGCTAAAGTATGTCTTAAGGTATGTGGTGTTACTTTCTTCTTAATTCCTGATTTTTGGGCATAATTTTTTATTAAATAAAAGATAGCCTGTCTGGTAATTGGCTGTCCATGACTATTTAAAAATAATATATTTTCATCTTCCATCTTTACTAATTTTGGTCTAACTAATCTAAGATAATCAAGTAAAGCATGATGTGCTCTATCAGTAAAGGGAATCCATCTTTCCTTATTTCCCTTGCCAGTGCACTTCAGTAGCTGGTGATCTAAATTAATATCATTTCTTTTTAAACTAATCAACTCAGTAACTCTCATTCCCGTTGCATATAATAGTTCAATGATAGCCTGATCTCTCTTGCCTAATAAACCTTTAAAATTATCGGGGGTTAGAAGTCTATCTAATTCTTTTAAATTTAATACTTCAGGTAGTCTCTTTTTCAATCTAGGAAATTCAATAAAACGGGTTAGATCATTTGGAATAAATCCTTCAGTAAACAAAAAACGATAAAACATCTTTAAGGCTACTAAATTTCGAAAGATAGAATTTATTCCTAAATTAATCTTATTTAAATAATGATAATATTGAGAAAGAGTTTCCCTATCAACCGTTTGAAAAGTAAGTTTTTTTTTCGTGATTACAAAATCATAGTATTTTAGTAAATCATAGCGATAGGATATCACAGTATTAGAGGCTAATCCTCTTTCTAAGGTTAAATACTCTAAGAAATTTTCTATTAATTCTTTTTGTTGATCTTTATCAGAATTCATAAAATTTATTTAGTAGTAGTTAATTTCTGTATCAGGATGTACTACTTGAATCCATACATTTCCAGGTTGTACGGCCAATCGATTACCATCTTTATTAAAAAAGTAGGTTTTTGATTCTAATGTTTCTTTTGACCAGGTAATTTCTTCCGATTTTCCATTAAAAATTATTAATCCACTCCCCTTGCCAATAAAATCAATGGCCAATCTTCCTTCATCATCTAATATCTTTTTATTGTTATGTTGAATAATAAGGTTTTTAACTTGCAGCGGCCTACCGGTTTCTGCATCTAAATGCGGTTCTCCATTTATAAAACGAACATATCTCTGGGTTTCCGGAATATATTGATAGGTTACCATGTAATTAGCATTATACCTTATATCTATCTTCTTAATTTCTCTGCCCGTTAGTACTTCATTTTGATCAGTCTCAAATTGATAATCTGCTTTATTAATCATCTCAATATAACCCAATCTCTTTGCTTCATCTCTTAGCCTTTGAGTAGAAGTATAAAGATTATGAGGAGGCTTTCGTTCCTGAACTCTCCAGAATGGCTGAAAATGAACTAATTCATTGATCTCATCTATTCTCTCTTCTCTAATAAATAGGGCTGCATCGGGACTTTCTCCTACGTGGACATAAATAGCATTATGTTCTAAAGTTTTAGTAATAAAATAAGGCCTAGCACTACGAACAGGCCCAACTTTATCAGCTTCCTGACTAGCATAAATTGCTAAAAAGCGTGTTATTCCGCCTTCTGCAAGTACTTCATATACAATATCAGCCTTTTCTAACCCACTTTGTGGTCGTGAATCCCGGGCGTTATCAATCATTATAGCTAAAGGTCGGTTCCCAAAGGGAGATTCTTTTTCTTTTGTTTTTGGTAAGGTACTTATTTCACCAGGTGTTACCACTGTACCATAAGTAGATTCAATACGTTCTCTATCTTCTAATCCTAACCTTGCTTGAATTTCAAATTCGCCTCTCTCTAATATTTCTCCTTCAATCTCTTTTCGACTAGAAATACTAGGTGTTAGTGCTTTTGCAGCTATTTGAATATCATGTCTTGGTGATACTTCTTCCTCAGTAGATGCTATTTCTTCTTTAGCCGGTATCTCAATTTCAGGCATTTTCACTTCTATTCTGGGATTACTTTCCGCTTTAGCTTCTTCTATCTCAACCATAGGTTTAGTTTCTATTTCCTGTATTCTGGCTGGCTCCGGTAATATAGGTTCTGCTTTCGGTCTTACACTTATCTCTGCTATAGGCTCTTCTTTAGTGATTTCTGGTTTTATGGTGGTAGGATTTTTTATAGCAGGTAACTCCACTAAGGTAACCATAATCATTTCTTCTTCCTTTATCTCTGGTATTTTTAAAAAATCAAAGGAGATAAAATTATTAAAAGCAAAAATAAATATGATATTCAAAATAAGAGAAATTAAAAATGATCGTCCCAAAAAATTTTTAGAACGAATTTTCCTTCTTTGTGCTCTATATCCCATTGTCTTAATTATTTACCTTTATATTATATATATTATAAATGTATAGTTATTTCTTTTCCTACCAACACTTCTTTATAAAAACCAATTAATTTTATAACTTTAGTTAATCTTCCCTCGGTTTTGTAGCAATGGCTATTCTTTCTGCCCCACCTTTCTTAATCAGATCCATAACTCGAACAACCTTTCCATGGGTGATATTCTGATCAGCTTCTAAAACAACTAAAGAATTGGGATTGTTATCTAATTCACTTTTTACCTTCTCAGATAATTGGTTAGGATCAACTAAACTATTATTGAGATATAATACATTATTTTCAGTTATCGTAACTACTATATTTCTTTTTTCATTTACTGCAGCAAAATCCCCACTAGGTAGATCTACCTTAACACCACTTTCCACATTTATAAAGGTAGTAGTCAGCATAAAAAAAATGAGTAATTGGAAGACTACATCAATTAAAGGAGTCAAATCAAAATTAAGAGACTTATTATTGGGGTGATAAAATTTCATCTATTTTCACATCCTCTTCATTGATAATTTCATGCTTAGTAGTTAATAGTTCCAAAATTTCCACACTGGTTGATTCCATCTCCTTTATTTGTCTATCGACTCTATGTATTAGATAATTATAAGCAACAATAGTAGGAATAGCTACCGAAAGGCCAAAAGCAGTTGTCAATAAAGCCTCAGAGATTGCTCCTGCCAATGCTTCAGGATTTCCAACACCTAGAGCAGAAATCACCTGAAACCCTTTTATCATTCCAAAAACAGTCCCTAGTAATCCCAACAAAGGGGCAATATTCCCCACAGTAGCAAGTATGGGCAAATTCTTCTCCAGGACAGTTATTTCCTTATTGGCTGTGTCCTCAATGGCTTCTTTTATTTCTTCTCTTGAACTCCCATATTTTAATAAAGCAGCTAGAATTATTTGAGAAATTGGAGAATAGTTTTTACGACAGGCAGTAATGGCAAAATTGATATTCCCTTTTCTGATCAAATCACTGATCCGATTGCTAAATTTACGGGTAGAAGTTTTAATACTTTTTAAGTAAAACATTCTTTCAAAAAAGATAGCAATCGCCAATAATGAACAGAAAAATATGGGATACATTAAGAAACCGCCTTTTTGAAATAATTCGAACATTAAATAGTTGCCTCCTTGTAATAATATATATAAATCTTTTAATAACTTTTTTAGTTACCTATTTACTAAAAACCTCTTTAATTAGCATTCGTCCAATTTAATTTCTAATTTGTGCTATCTATTAGTAATTGTTCCCGAGCACTATCAGCATAGGATGTATCGGAACAATTTTGTATAATCATGTTGTATTTTTCTTTTGCTTTATTTATATCTCCTAATTCTTCCTGACAGATAGCAGTTAAATATAATATATCACACATAAATGTTCCTGAAGAAAAATTATTCAGATATCTTTCCCCAACTTCCAGGGCTTTGTTATATTCTCCCATTTTAAAGTAACTTAAGCAAAGGCCATATAGAGAACCTGGTAAATATCTGCTATCAGGATACCTTTCCATTAATTTTTCAAAATTTATAATACTATCAATCCATTTTTCTTCTGCCAAATCAATCTGAGCAACAATATACAAAGCCTCTTCTGCATATTGACTTCCTGGATAGGATTTCATGAAATTCTGTAAATTTATTCGGGACTCACTATAATTATTTAATAAAAAGGGTATCTTGCCTAATAAAAAATTACTTTCTTCCACAAACTGACTTTCAGGATATTGCTCAATAAGCATATTAAATGATTCTATTGCCTTTGGAAAATCACCTTCATTTAAATAGCTCCAACTAATACTATATTGGACATGTGCTGCCAGGGAATGTGAACCATAAGAATTTAAAAAATCCTGATAATATTGAATTGCCTTAATATAATCTCCTTCTTGGTAATAGGTCTCTCCTAACATGTATAAAGTCCTAATAGCAATCTCATCACCGGAAAAATAATCAATACGCTGGAAAAATTCTTTTGCTTGCTGGTAATTCCCCAAACGAAAGAGACTAAGTCCCTGCCAGTAATTGATTTCTTTTCTAATCTCTTCAGTAATAGTCATATTTTCCATTTTTTGAAAAATATTAAGTGCTTCTTGAAACTCAGCTTTTTCATAGTGAGATTTAGCCAGAGCAAAATAACCCTCTATCCCAGTAGTTTCTTCTGGATACTTTTCAGACAATTCTTGATAAAGGAACAATAATTTCTCATCATCATTTAATTTAGTCGCCGCATCTATTTTAAGTTCCATTGCTTCTTTACTATCAATACCATTTAATACTTCCAATACCTCCTGATATTGACCCAAATAATAGTAACTGTAGGCAAGCTCCATAGTAGCTATTTCGACCAATTCGCCTTCGGGGAATTCCTCCATAACCCTTTTAAAATAGGGAATTGCTCCTTTATCATCCCCTTTTCTAGAATATGCCAGGCCCAGATCAAATAATACTCTTTCTAACATAGTATTATCCTTTAATCCTGTATCTATTAAAGAACGATTAATATTAATGACTTTATCATATTCTTTTTGCTCTAAAAGTATTCTTGCTAAAAGATACAATGCTTCATCTCTAATCTGACTATCTTCCTGTTTAACTAACTCCTCTAAGATTGCTTTGGCTTCTTGATAATTACCTTCCTTAAATAGCACATAGCTATAATAATAGTGAGTTTCATTAATGAATTCAAAATCAGGTTTATTAGTTATAATATCAGTAAAAATAACCTTTGCCTTGTCATAGCTACCCTCCCAAAAATAAGACTGCCCTAATATATAGTTAAGCTCATATTTATCAAATTCTAAAGGACTATTTTTTATTAAATTCTCATAAAGGTTAATAGTTTGAGCATATTTCTTTTCTTTAAAATATACTCTTCCTAATTTGTAAATACCTTCCTGATAAAGAGGACTTTGAGGGAAATTATTTACTAATATTTCCAAAACATGTTCCGACTGAGCAAAATCACCTAACAGGTAACTACACCAACCACTTCCTAATAGAGCATTTTCATAGTATTCACTATCCATAAAATTATTTATAATATATTGATAATTTTGATTTGCCTCCTTATATTTTCCTAATTGGTAAAAAGTTTCTGCTATAAGAAATCTGGCTTCCAGATAATCAGGATTAACTTCCAAGACTTCCTGTAATTTTTCCAGTGCAACTTCATAATTACCCAAAGAATAGAAATCATAAGCTAATTGATAATATTCTTTTTCCCAATCTCCGTCAGCAAACCCTTGTACTCCAATTTTTTCTCTTTCTGCTAAATATTCATCCATCAGGTTTAATTGGTAATAAGTGCGCATCAAATAAATTCTATTTTTTTCAAAGGAGGGATTTTTTTGAGAAGATTCCTTAAATTTAAGTAATGCCTCTTCATATTCTCCAGAAATATAATGGTTATATCCCTCATTAAAAAGCCAGACTGCTTCTCTACCAAAGTCTTTTTCTTCCATTGCTTTATTAAGATATATTCTAGCATTATTATCAAAGGGATCTAATCGAATAGCTTCTTGAAAATGTCTAATAGCTACCTCCAAATCTCCTATTTGGTAATAACTTAAGGCCAGGTAATAATGAGCTTCTTTAAAATCCTTATTTAAGGATACAGCCTGTTTAAATAATCTAGTAGCTTCAAGCCAATTTCTATTACTATAGGCATTATAGCCTGCTACATAATTTTCATAAGCTTCTTTACCATATATTTCCGCCTGTTGATATTGTCTATAAAACCATTCAATTTCTCGATTATCTGGTTCAATTCTTTTTACTTCCTCTGCTTGTTGCAGAGCTTTGGTAATCTGACCCATATCATAATAAATTCTCATGAGATACGTTCTTGCTTGAATATTATTTGGCTCATAGGAGATAGCTTCTTCTAAATATTCAGTAGCAGAAACTACTTCTCCTTGGGAATATTTAGAATAGCCTAACTTGTATAATGCTTCTGATAGCCTTTGATAACTAATTTTGATGTTACTATTATTTTTGGCAGTTTCAATAAATTTCTCCAAACTGGTTACTTCTCTAATAGTCCATTTAGTTTTTTCATATATCTGTGATAAGAGATAATATGCTTCAGCAAAATGGGGATCTTCCGTAATAGCTTTTTCTCCATATTCAATTGCCTTTGACCAGAGTGGTTTACTGGGAAAATCTATACCTTGATACTCTTTTTCTGCTTTAATTTTATATTCTAAAGCATAATAATAATTTTTTAGGGCATTCAAAGATGGGGAAATATTCTTTTTCAAATTAGTAGCTAATTCTTCATCAATAAATACCCCTGCCTCTTGTAAAATTATCCTGGCTATATCTTCTTTTAAATTTAACAAATTTTCTGGCTGTACTGTTATTTCTATAAATTCAAATAAGTCATCCCCTTGCGATTGGTACATAACTAAATTAACTTGAAGTTGCTTTTGTTTATCTAAAGAAAAATAACCGGTAAATATTAAATCCACTTGTAATAAATTATTTAGAGAGCGGAATAAAGAGTGGTCCTTTCTCTTTGCCAATCCTTTAAACTCCTCAATATTTGTCAATCTCTCAATTTCGTCTAGGGGGATAAAATTTATTCGTTCAGATTGGGAGAAAGTATGACTAAGCATATCAGGCAATCCCCTTTCCAGCCATTGCCAATTTTCATCACCAGTATCATTTTCAAAATAATACACTGCAAAACTATATGCTTCAGAACCAATAGTAACTGAATTAAAAATGGTAAACAAAATAATTATAGCTAAAAAAAGAGAAAAGATATTAATATGTTCTAATATCATCATTATCTGTTTTTCTATTTTCATGACTACAGACCTAATAGAAAAATTATTTTACATAATATTATATCTTAGCTAAGCAAAAAAGTAAAAATCTTTTTTACCAATTCTCACTATATC
>DKFO01000036.1 GCA_002452835.1 Candidatus Atribacteria bacterium UBA6794
TTTCTGCATTTGATAAAGAAGTAAAGACAGGAACCTTCCCTGATGAAGAGCATAGCTACCATATAAAAGCAGAACAAGAAAAAGAAATTATAAAACACCTTAAAGATTTACCGTAATCATAACTAAAAATAGTAATCATACGATAAGTTTGAGATATTATTAAAGTTATTATGGAAGGGTATTTCAGAGAGGAATTAAAGATAAAATTTCTTTAATACAAAGCTAATAAAGGGAGGAAAAATAAATAAAATGAATAATGATGATATCAGTATCAAACAGAAATATGAAAAATATATCAATACTTATAGTGTAAAGAAAATGGAAGATGTAGTTATAAGTCATGCTGAGGGAGCCTTGGTTTATGATATGAGAGGCCAGGAATACCTTGATTGTTTTGCCGGTATTGCGGTAAATAATGCCGGACATAGAAACCCAAAAATAATTCAAGCGGCCAAAGAACAAATGGATAAATTAGTTCATTGCTGTGCTTATGTGTATTATTCTGAACCCCCTGCCTTGCTGTCCGAGAAATTGGCTTACTATACGCCTGGTCAATTAGATAAAACCTTCTTTTCTAACAGTGGTGCCGAGGCTATAGAAGGTTCCTTGAGAATAGCCAAACAATTTACTGAAAGATATGAATTTATTGCCTTACAGTGTTCTTTTCACGGCAGAACAAACGCTACCTTAAGTATAACCGGAAATAGAAAGAGAAAACAGGAAGGTGGACCTTATTTATCTGGCATTTCTTTTGTTCCCCCTCCCTATTGCTATCGCTGTCCCTTTGAATTAGAAAAAGAAAGCTGTAATCTGAAATGTGCCAGATACTTGAGAGAGGTTATTGATTTCCAGACCAGTGGGTCAGTAGCGGCTTTTATCGCTGAACCGATCTTAGGTGAAGGAGGAATTATTGTCCCTCCTCAGAATTATTTTCAAGAAATAAAAAAGATTCTGGAGGAATTTCAAATATTATTTATTGCTGATGAGGTACAAACAGGTTTCGGTCGAACCGGAAAACTCTTTGCTATTGAGCATTATGAAGTAGTACCTGATATTATAGCTATGGCCAAAGGTATTGCCGGAGGGTTTCCTTTAAGTGCTTTTATTACCAGAGATGAAATAGCCAGGTCTTTTAAACCCGGAGACCACTTATCAACCTTTGGAGGAAATCCAGTATCTTGTGCTGCAGCAATAGCCAATATTGATTTTTTGTTAGAGGAGAACATTCCGGAAAAAGCCTTAGCAAAGGGTGAGAATTTTATTCTTAAATTAAAAAATGAGTTAATGAAAAAATATGATTTAATTGGTGAGGTAAGAGGGAAGGGTTTAATGATTGGAATTGAGCTGGTGAAAGATAAAGAAAAAACACCCGCTGCAGAAGAAGCTGCGAAAATCAGGGAAATCTGCCGAGAAAATCGTTTACTTATTGGAGTAGGTGGTGTTTATGGAAATGTGCTTAGGATACAGCCTCCTCTGGTTATCACTGAAGAACAATTGGAGAGGGCTTTAAATATTTTAGATAAGGCATTTTCGCTAATTGATAAATGTTAGTACTAAACATTACTAAGAGCAAAAAATAATTACTATTTTGGATCTAAGGATAAAGTAGGAGATGAAAAAAGATAATCTTTGGGAAAGGACCATTAATTCTGAAGAGATATATAAGGGGAAAATAGTTCATCTGCGTAAAGATGAAGTTATTCTTCCCAATGGTAAAAAATCAACCCGAGAAATTGTCGAACATCCGGGTGCGGTAGTTATTCTGGCAGAAAATGAATTGGGCAAGTTAATTATGGTTAGACAATTTAGGAAACCAGTGGAAGAGATTTTATTGGAGCTTCCAGCTGGAACCATTGAGCCATCAGAGAAAATAATTGATTGTGCTCAGCGAGAACTGGAAGAAGAAACCGGTTATCAAGCGAAAAATTGGCAAGAAGTTTTTGATTTCTATTCAGCTCCTGGTTTTTGTAATGAGAGATTAACCCTTTATTTTGCCAGTAACCTTATTAAGACCAAAAGCAATACTGATCATGATGAATTTATTGAGGTAGTGGAAATTGATAAAAAAGAGGTAAGTTTATTACTAAATAAGAAACAGATTAGAGATGCCAAATCATTAGTAGGGATACTGTGGTGGCTAAGTAATGAGAGAGAATAATAGAAATCACTATTTCGTAGATTTACATGTTCATATCGGACGAAATCAAAATAATTTACCAGTAAAAGTTACTGCTTCCCGAGATTTAACTTTTGCTAATATTGCTAAAGAATGCCAGATTAGAAAAGGTATTGATATAGTGGGTATTGTAGATTGTGCTTCTCCCCGGGTAATTGAAGATATAGAGGTGATGATTTTTTCAGGAGAAATGAAAGAATTGCCAGACGGAGGATTACGTTATGGTAATACTGTTACCGTTATTTTGGGGTCAGAAATAGAAACTAAGGAAAAGAATGGTGGTTTAGCTCATCAAATTGCTTTTTTCCCTTATTTTGCTGACATGCGCGAATTCAGCAAAATAATGAGTAAAATAGTTACCAATCTCAATTTAAGTTCTCAAAATAGTGGAATTACTGCTCAGGAATTCTTTAAAACTGTAAATAGGCTGGGTGGCATAGTCATTCCCGCTCATGCTTTTACACCCCATAAGAGTGTTTTTGGAAGTTGTGCAACCCAATTGAGTGAAATTTTCACGTCTTCAACCCTAAGGGAGATTCCAGCAATCGAACTGGGCTTGAGTGCTGACACCTATCTGGCTGATCGTCTGGCAGAACTTTCTGATTTTACTTTTTTAACCAATTCTGATGCTCATTCTCTTCCCAAAATTGGTCGCGAATATAATATTATCCAGCTTGAGAAACCAACCTTTAAAGAATTGTTGATGGCTTTCAGAAGAGAAGCAGATAGGAAGGTAATAGCTAACTATGGTCTTGATCCCAAATTGGGTAAATACCACCGTACCCATTGTGAAGAATGTAACAGCACTGCCAATGGATCACCTCCGGTATTTCATTGTGAAAAATGTGGTAGTAGTAGAGTAACTGAAGGGGTACTAGATAGAATTATGGAAATAAGTAAGGGACGGGATACAGTATCTCCACCCCATAGACCACCTTACTATCACCAGGTAGCTCTTGAGTTTGTCCCCGGAATTGGTAAGAAAGCTCTAGAAAAATTGTTTGCTTATTTTGGAACAGAGATGAATATTCTCCATAAAGCTTCTTATCAGGAGTTAAGCCAGGTTGTTGGTTTTAAAATTGCTACCGATATTATACTAGCCCGAAAGGGTGAGTTGTCTTTAGTAGCTGGTGGCGGTGGGAAATATGGTAAGGTAAACAAAAAAACGGTAAAAGAAGATTTTTCAGGTACCTTGTTTTAACTTTTAGCTAAAAAGATTGAAAATAAATCTAAGCAAAAATAAAAAAATATAATATCGTTCCTATTATTGAGTGAATTTTCACCTTTAATAGGGATTATTTTTTTAAATGAAGTAAAATAAAAAGAGGATATTTGAGTAATTTTGTAGAATTAAATAGTAAAAAGATATTTTTTTAAGAGGAGTATTTTGTGAGATATTCCGAGGAAATTTTAGATGAAATTAGAAACAGGCTTGATATTGTTGAGCTTATCTCTGAATATGTTTCCTTAAAACCAAGTGGAAAGGGATATAAGGGACTTTGTCCTTTCCATCAAGAAAAAACCCCTTCTTTTATGGTAGATAGTGAAAGACAGATATTTCATTGTTTCGGTTGTGGAGAGGGAGGGAATATCTTTACCTTTGTAATGAAGATGGAAAAGGTGAAATTTCCAGAAGCAGTAAAGATATTAGCTGATAAAGCAGGAATAGCACTTTCTACTTTTGAAAACCAAAATATCAAAAGTTCTCCTGATAGAGAGCTTATTTTCAGGTTAAATGAAATAGCAGCAGATTACTATCATAAAAATCTGTTTTCAGCTCAAGGTAAAAGTGCCCGGCAATATTTATGGAAAAGAAAATTTAGTGAAGAAATAATAAAAAAATTTCAGCTGGGATATGCTTTACCCGGCTATGAACATCTAATGTCTATTTTATTGGCTAAAAAGATACCACTTTCCGATTTGTTTAAGGCTGGATTAGTAGTTAAAAGTAGTAAAAGTGGTAAAACAATGGATTATTTTCGCAATAGGATTATTTTTCCTATTTTCAATTTACAGGGAAACATTATTGCTTTTGGTGGTAGGGTTTTAGATGATAAATTACCAAAGTATATAAATTCACCGGAGACAGCGGTTTACAGTAAAGCGAAGCATCTCTATGGTCTTTTTCAGGCCAAGAAAAGTATTAGGCAAAAAAATCAGGTGATTATAGTGGAAGGTTATACTGATGTATTGATGGCTCATCAATATGGATTCGAAAACGTAGTTGCCTCTTTAGGTACGGCTCTAACCAGCCAGCAGATCGACTTGGTGAAAAGATATGCTGATGAGGTACTGGTGGCTTTTGATTCTGACACCGCTGGCAAAATTGCTACCTTAAGAAGTCTTAATATGATAAAAAAAGCAGGAATGAAGGTCAGGATTATATCTCTTCCTCTTGATAGTGACCCTGCTGATGTCCTGTTAAAGGAGGGCAAAAATTATTTTTCCAATTTGTTAGATAAGGCTTTACCTTTGATTGATTATAAATTAAAGGTATTAACAGAACAATATAATGCCTCAACCAGTGCAGGAAAGATTTCCATTATTAGGGAGTTATTCCCAGATTTAAGTAGTGTTACCAGCGAGGTAGAATTACAAACTGAGGTAAAGAAAATTGCTGAAAAATTGGATTTGGCAGAAGAAAGTATTCTTAATGATTTAAACCGCTATAAAAAAGGTAATAGAGTATTATTGACAAGTATTTTAACTGATACCTCTAGTGAGTCCACTCATATCAATGCTGAGAAAATCCTGATAGGCAGTATGCTCCAGAAGAGAGATAATATTGAAAAAATATTTTCTGAATTACAGGTTGAAGACTTTTCTATTCAGGAGCATCGTGAAATTGTGTCTATTATTATGGACCTGTTTAAAGGTGGTGAAAAAGTATCGTTACAGAAGGTAATGGATGAACTCGAGGATCCTAAAATGATGAGTTTATTATCTAAAATTATAATGCAAGATTTAGTTTCTTTAGATACTATGGTGATTAATCGTTCCATCAAAGCAATTAAAAAATATAAACTGCAGCAGGAATTAGCTAAAATAAAGAATAAAATCAGAGAAGAGGAAAGAGTAAAAAAAGAGGTTTCTTCAGAACTATTACAGAATTATCAGGATGTCTTGCATAAAATTAAAGCAATGATATGATATTAATTTAGAATTAATTATAAATATTGATAAAATGGATAATATAGAAGGGCTTTTATATGGCTAAGAAAAAAGAAATAGATAGACTGATTGAAAAAGGCAAAGAGAAAAACTATCTTACCTTTCAAGAAATTGAAAATTACCTGGACGATGAAATATTAAATATTAATAAAATTGAAGACCTTTATGATGTTCTTAGTAAATATGGGGTAGATGTTATTGATGAGGAAGAGGAAAAGGAAGAAGAATTTATTGAAGAAAAAGAGAAAGGGAGGAAGAGAGGTGCCTTAGCTATCTCCAAAAAAGAAGCAGGTGCCGAGCCAACTATTGGTAGAGGTATTGAGCTGGATGACCCGGTAAAGATGTACCTGAAAGAGATTGGTCAGATAAGATTATTAACTGCAGAGGAGGAGATAGAATTAGCAAAACGTATGGAAGCAGGGGATGAAGAGGCAAAAAGAATTTTAATTCAATCCAATCTAAGACTGGTAGTTAGTATTGCCAAACGATATGTAGGTAGAGGGATGCTTTTTTTGGATTTAATTCAAGAAGGGAATATGGGTTTGATTCGGGCAGTGGAAAAGTTTGATTATCGCAGAGGCTATAAGTTTAGTACCTATGCTACCTGGTGGATCAGACAGGCAATTACTCGCGCTATTGCTGATCAGGCCAGAACTATTAGAGTACCAGTACATATGGTGGAAACTATTAATAAATTAGTAAGGGTATCCAGACAACTTCTGCAGGAGTTGGGTAGAGAACCGACTTTAGAGGAGATCGCCGAAAAAATGGAACTACCTTTGGAAAAGATTAAGGAAATTATCAAGACAGCACAGGAACCGGTTTCTTTGGAAAGTCCAATTGGTAAAGAAGACGATAGCCACCTGGGAGATTTTATTGAAGATGAAGATTCTCCAGCGCCACCTAAAATAGCTTCCCATACTTTGTTGAAAGAACAATTGGATAGTGTTTTAAAAACATTAACTTATCGGGAAAAAAGGGTTTTAGAATTGAGATTTGGTATTACTGATGGGCATCCCCATACTTTAGAAGAAGTAGGAAGAGAATTTGGGGTAACCCGGGAGAGAATCAGGCAAATTGAGGCGAAGGCACTTCGGAAATTAAGACATCCCAGTCGTAGTAAAAAATTAAGAGATTATCTTGATTAGATAATATAAAGTATAATAGAAAAAAAAGATGGTAATCATTAACAAAATAATTTAATTTCTGTTGACCTTTACTTTTTTATAGATTATAATAATTTTTGTATCATTCCTCGGTAGCTCAATGGTGGAGCATCCGGCTGTTAACCGGAGGGTTGTAGGTTCGAATCCTACCCGAGGAGCCTGCCAATTCTGCCCTTCAGCATCATGCTGAGGGGCTTTTTCTTTATTTTATAGTATCGGAATTTCCAAGAAATTTTGATATTCTAAAAAATATACAGATAAAATATGTAAAAGGTTATTATTTGTTATAAAAGATTTTAAAAGACAAGGTAGAAAAGGTAATATATTCTTAGTATTGCTTAGTGAGAATATTAAGATTAAAATAAAAATAAAGGGGTTGTCAAAAGGAACACCCCGTCCCTTCGGGACACCCCTCTCAAGAGGGGAATTCTTCCCCTTGAATATCTTGTTGTAAAAGCAAGATAGCATTTTCTTTAAGAAGTATTTTTCTTGAGGGGTTTCAGGGGATACCTCCCCTGATTATCCTGTTATAAAACAAGATAGAATTTCTTTGAATTGTATTTTCTTTGAGGGGTTTCAGGGGAGATATCCCCTGATTATCCTGTTATAAAACAAGATAGAATTTCTTTGAATTGTATTTTCTTTGAGGGGTTTCAGGGGAGATATCCCCTGATTATCCTGTTGAATATTGAATAATGCGAAAGGAGTTTGAGTGGATATTCAGAATATCCGGTCGAATGCTTTAGCTAAGGCCCGAATTATAACAGGAATATCTTTTGTTTTAGGTTTGCTTTTTGATTATTTTTTCTATGACAAAATTTCTGGTCTTTCGTTTCCGTTGTATGTTATTTTGGTTATAGCAGGGCTTTTTATTTTGGCGAATTTCCTTAAGAAGCAAATAAATAAAGAAGTCTATTTACTCTTAGTGTTGCTTATATTTTTCAGTACCATGGTTTTTGTCCGTTCCAGTGGCTTACTCATATTTCTCAATGTAATTACCTCCTTGTTCTTGTTGCTGGTAATTAACGAAATATCTTTCGGTGAAAAAGTGAAAAACTTTTCAATCGAAGATTATTTAAAAATCCTTTTCTTACCGTTTAAGTTTATCCATCCATTTTTTCAAACCTTGTCCAATTTATTTTCACTACGCGAAGAAAAAGAAGAGCAAAAAGTTTTTTCAAAGATTGTAAAGGGAGTTTTAATGGCAATTCCGGTTCTATTTGTTTTTATACTTCTTTTTTCTTCGGCAGACTTAATTTTTCAAAAGTATATTTCTGATTTAATCAGTATTGATAATGAATTAGAAATAATTTTTAGGTTTATTTTAATCTTGATAGTAACAATTGTTTTTATTGGTGCATATACTTATTCTTTCCGGGAAAAAGAAGGTCAAATTACTGCACCGCAAAAGAGTAAAAACCACACAGTTGGGGACATTGAAATTTCTATTATACTCGGTTCTGTTAATGCTCTATTTTTCATCTTTATACTTGTTCAATTAACTTATCTTTTTGGAGGCGAAAGTAACATATCTACTCAAGGTTTTACCTATGCCGAATATGCACGGCGTGGTTTTTTTGAGCTGATAGCAGTGGCTGTTATTTCTTTATTTTTACTTTTGACCACAGAAAAGTATGTTATTAAAAAAGAGACTGAACATGCATTGGGATTCAAGATTTTAAGCACTGTTCTAATTATTCAAGTAGTTTTAATCATGGCTTCTGCTTTCACTCGCTTATCACTTTACGAAGAGGCTTATGGATTTACTACTTTGAGATTGTATAGTCATACCTTTATTATTTTGTTGGCGATCATCTTCTGTTTGTTGCTCTACAAAATCCACAAAGATAAACGAGAAAATACTTTTGCCTTTCGTGTTTTTCTCTCACTCACCTTATTTCTAGCTGTTATGAATTTTCTCAATCCCGATGCCTTTATCGCCCAGCGGAATATTGAGAGGTTTGCTTCTACTGGAAAACTCGATATTTATTATTTAAGTCGTCTTTCAGATGATGCTATACCTGATATTATCAAGGTATTAAATATTCCAGATGAGGATCTGAGAAAAAAATTTGCTAGTGAATTGTACTGGCGTATGAAAGATAGTGATTCTCGCAATTTTTCACCATGGCAATCACTCAATATATCACGCATGAGAGCAAATAAAATTCTTCATTCAAAAATTCACGAGCTTGAACCATACCAGGATTACCAGTGATAGTTCTTTGATTTAATAGAATACCATTAATAAGATATAAGTATACAGCGAGAAGAAGATAAAATGAATTAGGTAAAAGAAAAAATTATTCAGGGAAGGCCTCAGAAGAAATCTAAAGTAAATGAATTCTTAAAAGAAAATATCAATTAGGATTTTAAAATGAAAAATAAAGAGACTTTCAAAATTATAGGAAAAATTATAGTTGTTTCCAGTGGAAAGGTAAAGAATATTTTCCAAAAAAATAGTATAATATAGTTAAATAGAATAAATATATCATTCAAAATTATCAATAGATATCACTGATCACTACCCATAACGAGCTACCTATTATTAGTATTAAAGTTAATAAAAGCCTGATTACCTATTATGAGGCATAATAATAATCTAGATCAAGTTTGCTCTTAATTGCTCTTAATTAAGGAAGTCAGGTTTTTATAAAGGGGAAAAATATGAGATTGTTAATAGTATCGAATAGACTCCCTGTTACTGTAGAAAAAAAGGGAAAGAAATTTAAGATTAAGCAAAGCGTTGGTGGTCTTGTTTCTGGTATAAATGATTATTTGAATATGATTGAATATTCTGATTTTCTAAAATTTGATCACCTCTGGATTGGCTCTTCTGGTATAGATACTGAAAGTAAAGATAAAGAGAAATTGACTAAGATATTTCTTAAGGAATATAGCTGCCATCCCATTTATTTACCAGAAGAAGTTATGGAAAAATTTTATTATGGATTTTGCAATAAGGCTTTATGGCCTCTTTTCCATTCTTTCCCCTCCTATGTGGAGTACAATGATGAATATTGGCAAATTTACCGAGAGGTGAACTTTACTTTTGCCCAGCAAATTTTAAAATTGATAAAGCCCGATGATATGGTCTGGGTGCATGATTATCATCTAATGCTGTTACCCCAAATGTTGAGAAATGAGATGCCTCAGGCTAAAATCGCCTTTTTCCTTCATATCCCCTTTCCAAATTTGGAAATGTTTAGCATTTTACCTAAAGAATGGTGTAGCGAAATACTGCAAGGAATGCTTGGTTCAGATGTGGTTGGTTTTCATATTGACGAATATTTAAGAAATTTCCTTCATTGCGTTAAACATTTTTTAAGCTATAAATACAAGAAGGGGAACATCTTAATAGCTAATAGATTAGTGAAGGCTGGTTCGTTCCCGATAGGAATAAATTTTCAAAAATATTTCGAGGCACTGAAAAATAAAAAGATTGCTGATAAAGTAAAGGAGTTAAAACAAAATTTAAAGAATTATAAAGTTTTACTCTCCATAGATCGACTTGACTATAGCAAGGGGATAGTCAATAGGTTAAAAGGATATGAATTATTCCTTGAGCATAATCCTCAATATTGGGAAAAAGTTGTTCTTGTAATGGTGATTGTACCATCGCGGGTAGGCATTGAGCAATACCAAAGAACTGAAAAACAGATTGATGAGTTAATTGGAAGAATCAATGGTAGATTTGGCAATGTTAATTGGATACCAATTTTATTCCAAACCTCTTTTTTACCTTTTGAGGACCTGGTTTCTTATTATAATATTGCTGATATTGCCTTTATTATTCCCCTGCGTGATGGAATGAATTTAATTGCAAAAGAATATATTGCCAGCAGAGCTGATGGAACAGGAGTGTTGATATTGAGTGAGCTGGCTGGTGCCTCTAAAGAGCTTACCAAAGCCATTTTGGTAAATCCTTATAATATTTCCGCTATTGTCTCTTCTATAAAGGAAGCATTAGAAATGCCTGTTGAAGAACAGATAAGTCGTAATAGAAAGATGCAAGAAGTGTTAAAAAGAAATCATATTGGAAAATGGGGTAATGATATGATTAAAGAACTATTACCTATAAAAGAATAAAAATCCCGTTAAATAAATTATTAAACTTTTAAATTAGGCTTTTAACCTTCTTAAACTGTACTTTTTATAATAAGTTTAATTTGATTGAGACGAACAACAGCTCCCAAAATTGCTAAACCACAGTAAGGCTGGTATAATAAAAACTGTCTTTCTTTACCTAATACTATAGAATTATTAAACAATTCCATTTAGTTTTTGTTAGAATTAATACTTTCTAAAAGACATAAATCAAGGGAGGTGATGATTATTTTAGCCAAATACCCACCTTAAAATCTTCATTTTTGGAATTAATTCTAAAGCTCTTCGGCTGAACATAGTAAATTATAAATTTATATGGATTTATAGTGATTTAAACAACAAAAAAATAAAGGAGTTTTCAATTATGATTATCTTATCTTTTAACTGTGGTAGTTCCTCAGTAAAATACCAGCTTTATAATTGGGAGAAGAAAGAGATAATTGCCAAAGGCATAGTGGAAAGAGTAACAATAGGAGATTCTTTCTGTATTCATGAAGTTAATAATAAAGAAAAGATTACCTTAAAACATGATTGTCCTACTCATAAAGAGGCTATAA